>JAJXZC010000728.1 GCA_021780275.1 Pseudomonadota bacterium | reverse complement strand
GCAGCAGCCTCAAAAGGACGAAAGGAGAAAGCCAAAACTTGACCCCAGCCCGATCCTCAAACCATAAATCCAGGTGGGTCAGTTCTCAGTGAAAAGCCCGGGTCAGTTCCTCGCGGAAATCAACAGCAGGAGGTCGCTATTGCGTTCCAACTCGGCCAACTCGGCATAAACCGCGTCCGGACCGAGTTTTTGCAATGCGGCTTCCACCAAACCTGCTTCAAGTAGGTGGTGACGATCGATCACGCTCTCATGCCGAAACAATTTCGAGGCGGCAATTGCGACCGGCCCCTGACCGGCAACTTCCGGCGGATCAAACAACTCACGTTCAACGCCGCGTGTTGGGTCGAGTTCGATGCCCTGAACGGGAGAATGCTGACCCGCGGCTTCCCACGGTTGAACACCGGTCGAGGCCAGCTCCGCTCGCCAACGGTGTTCAAGCTCGTCGCCCGTGGCGACGGTCTCCTTTGCATTGCGCGTTTGCAGCGCGGCAATTTCCTTTTGAGATGCGGACGCCGCGCGTCCGACCTTCTCGGCGATTTGCCGAGCGCGCTTGGAAAACAAGTCAAGTAACGGCTGCGGCAGACCAGAGATTTCCCATTGTCCACGACCAGCCGGCCGCGGCTGAAGCCCTTCAGCCGCGAGCTGCTGCGCCAACGCCGATCTGTATGCGGCACCTGCGGCTAGCTGCCATCGGAACAACTTTTTGGGTTCGATGGTGAGATGCTGCGTTGCGTATCTGTCGGAAACTCGGTCGGCGGGCGCCCCGGCTACGTTCATAATTACATTATGAGAATGGATATTTGGGTCCCCTTCGCGCGTAGTGAAATGCGTAAATTGCGCGACGATGAGGTCGCTGGGCGCACCATGCTCTGAGCCTCCAGCACCTTGCCGGACAGAGATAAGTTTCTCATCCAGAATAAACTTTAGCGCCCGATCGACGGCAGCCTGATGCGCCTGTTCGATCTTGTCGCGCTGCTCCGGCCTGCCCGACATCCACAAAATCGAAACGGACTTTCCCGGCGTGAAGGTAATGTCGAGGCCCGCCCAATGGCCTTCGCCGGCGCCGCGCACGAGCGCTTTGCCAGTGCGCGGATCTCGTCCAGCGCAGAGGTCGCGAAAAGACGCGACATCGATTGGTGCGACATGGCGGACGACGCTCTCACCAGACGACCACCAGACACCGCCTCCATCCTGCGCGTAATATTCATCGCGTCGGTTTGGTCGCGCCTCCCGGGCGGAATCGTTCGTGTAATAAAGGCCGGCCTGGGCGCCGGCTCCAATGCGATGGAGCGAGGCAGTCATTTGCCTTCGGGCGTCTCCTGGCGGTAGCGGCAGACGCGGCTGAGATCGATCCCGGCAGCGTCCGGCGTCGCCTCACCGACAAATTGTGCTAGCGTCACGATATGCTCGTCCACGGCCTCCAGCCGATCGAGAACCGTGCGATAACGGATGGCGAGTTCCAGCTGCTGCGCGACGCATTCCGCGATCAGCGCTTCAGGCGTCAAGCCGCGGTCTTTGGCCCCCATGACAAGCCGCTGGGCGAGGTCGCGATCGACCTGGATCGTGAATTCCTGTAGGGTAGCCATATTGCGCCTCCGAATTCCGGCAGTGCTGGCATTGGGCACGGATTCCGGCGATTTCCCACCGCCGCTTGGCGGCGTGGTTAACCAAAAGCAACTTCAGTGCGTGGGGTGTGATACCTCTTGTTTTGTGGCCATCTGGTAGGGCCTTTATGGTCATGTTGTAGGCGCTTGTGGTCCTTGGTGGACCCTAACAAGCCCTTGTGGTTCTTGCTCAACTGTTAAGCGATTCGCGGCAGGGTAGTTAATCCCCGTCTGTTATGCCGCGCGTATGGCGAAGCTTGATCTGAAGCGCCTGGGCGCTGACATCAAAAAACATGAAGTGGAACGTGCTACCGCTCCAGGCGCTCGGCGTCTGACCGGAGCGATGGCGGTCGTGCGCGACAATCTCAAGGAAATTGAGGCGCTGAATGCGGCGGGCAAAAGCTGGGTTGCAATAGCTGCGGCTCTCGCGAAACAAGGCGTCACGCAGGGCGACAATCAACCGATCACGTCGAAACGTTTGACCGCGTTGATCGCCAGCGTCAAACGGCAGGCCGCGCGCAAAGCGGAGAAGCATGCGGCGCGATCGCAACGTCAGGATCTCCTCTCTGCACCGTCGCCAGACCATCGCGGATCGCCCTTGAAACTTGCCCACGAATTGACGCATGGGGCGCGGCAAGAGGAGCCTTCCGCCTCGATGACGGAAGAGGAAATTAGGCGCGCCAATTTCGACAAGCATTCGAGCCTTTTCAAGAAGGAACAACGATGACTCGCATCTTACTCGTCGGACAGGACAAAGGTGGATCTGGCAAATCCACGGCTGTGCGCGCGTTGGCTGAAGCCATTCCTGATATCGACATCATTGAAGTCGACATCAGTCAGCGCCTGATCGAATTCGACGCTGGAAAGTCGAAAACCGAAAGGCGCCAGGTTCGCTTTTTCCCAATGCGCGCGGATCGGCAAGCGATTGAGAAAAGCGGCGGCAAAGCCGCGAGGGCGGAATTCGACGGCATCATTGACGCCGTGGCGACCGCGAGGGCGTCGACCGTGGTCGATGTCGGAGCGAACACCTGCGCGAGTTTGTTCTCGGCTCTTTCCGATCTCGCGCCCGACCTGAAAGCCGCCAACATCGAACTCGGCGTATTGATCGTTGTGACCGCCGAGGCGGGCGCGCTGTCGGAAGCGCCGAAGCTTATCGGTTTGGCCAAGCCATGGGCTGACGCCGTGTTCCTGATGGAAAACAGGATGCGCGGTGGCGTTGATTCCAAACAGCTCGCCATGATCGCGCAGGGCGCGACCATAACCGCTTTCGATGAGCAAATTATGGAGGCGAAGGCCGTCGAAATTCTGCAAGATCGGGGCATGCGAGACATACCGAAAATCGAGTCCGCCTCGCTGACTCAGATGTACGGGCTGGCGCAGGGCGCGCGGATCAAGCGTGATCTTGCGCGGTTCCGGCTGGAAGCGATGGAGGCGGTGAAACCGGCAGCGATGTGGGTGGTCAATGCCTGATCAAAATGACGTCGAGAAACGTTATTCGTCGGCGCGATCCGATGTCAGGCGCGCTGTGGAAGCCGAGCAAGACGTCGCCCGAGAAATCAGCCAAGCAGAGCTGAATCGCTTGTTGAGCCTGTCGCTCGACGAGCGATTTTCAGCGTTTGAAAAGTTGGATTTGCAACTGACGCTGGAGCATCGGCGCGAACTGCTTCGAAGTCTGCAAGCCAAGGAAGCTGCCAAACGGGTCTTTCCCGCGAAAACTGCAAACCGACTGGCTATTTGGCGTTCGCGGCTGGCTTACAATGTCGCATCCCTGACTGCCGTCGCGGTCTTGATTGTCATCGGCGGCGCCATGTTCATCGTGGCAAACAATCAGACGCCCGAAGGTTGGACCGAGCCCACCAATCGTGACATCGCCATGACGTGGCTGCTTGCGGACGGACGAATTGCCGGCGATTGGGTCAAAGCGGGTCAGCGCTATCTGCTTTATCGGCATCAAGGCCGAAAAGGCATTCTGCGTATGTGGATTCCCAGCACCGGCTATGCGGAAGCGCACGTCAACTTTTGATGGCTCGGGCGCTTCCCGCGCGACTGCTATCTGGACTTTCCGGTCGGCGCGACGTTTTGAATGAACCGCTTAAAGCGTGCGTCCTTGAAGGAAACGGTCTTCCGAATCCGCAGCGGATGGCGCGGGTAATTGCGGCTATTGAGGAAAACCAAGAGGTCGGTGCTCGGCATGGCAACCAGTTCCTCCTTCGACATTAATGGCGCGGCTTGAGGCGCCTGCGATTTGGTGGGACTGGACTTGCCGCCGTCTGTGGGATGGCTCAATGTTTCCACCTTCGCGGTGTAAGCCCCAATTGCGCGGGACCAGCGCTCGGTTTCTTGCGGATCGACAGCGCTGAGGTCGGATACCGTGACAACTTCCGCGGTGTTGACGATCGTCGAGGCGCCTTCCTCGCCATAAAGACCGACCACTTGCGATCGATATTGCCAGAACGTCCAGATGCTCAGGCCGTAGCCAGGAAGCTCGCCGGCCGCATTGAGAATCGCGCTGAAACGGCCGATTGCCTTGGCTTCATCGAGGAAGACGATGATCCGTTCGGCAGGTCGATTCCGGCGAACTGCATTGAATAAATCTGACAAGAACCAGCGCAGGAACGGCGCCAAGGTTTCCATATCTTCCGTGGGAAGCACGACGAAAAGATCGCAATCCCCCGCCAATAGATCGGAAAGTTGGAACGTGTTCTTTTCGACATGCTTTTGCATGCGCTTGTCGGCAAGCCATTGGAACGCCTGCGACGCCGTGGATTTGATAGGGTCGCGGGTCTTTGAATCCGATTGCATGATATCGAGCGCGGACGACACTGCTGGTTCGGCGCTTTTTTCCAGGATGTTTTGCAATTCCCGGATTAGTTGGTCTTCGTCGTTCAGCAGCCTGTGCACTTCGACAACCGAGGGATTCGGCCCGTTCAGGGCGACCACCATGGCGCCGGCAATCAGGTCGATGGCGCGATTCCGAAAATAGGCCGAAGAGTCATCATTTCCGGCTTGTTCCGGCAGAAGTGCGCGTGCAGTGCGCTGGAGGTAAAGTACGTCCGACGCATTGAGTCCCGCCATGGGGTTCCAGGTGTCGTCGCCGCCGACCAACCCGAGAGGATCCATGCAGATGACGCGTCTTCCCAGCACGCGGCGACGGCCGGCGACCGCCTGATATACTTCGCCTTTCGGATCGATGACGACGGCGGGGCCATTCCACGCCTGTGGTTCTGGATAGGCGAGATTGGGAATGATGAGGCCCGAAGTCTTGCCTGTGCGCGGCGGCGCGATTGACACCAATGTTCCCTCGACGGAAACGCGCACGGCGCGCCCGGTTTTGCGATCGATTCCAAGCTCAAGACCATGTCGCATGGCAGCGCGCTCGGCATCATCGGCGAAACGCGCGGAGCCGAAAAGATTGCTCGGATCGCGCGGAAGCTCGGGACGTTTGGCAGTCATGACGGCGGCGCCGAGCAAAACCGTGATTGGCATGATGAGCGGCTGCCACCACCAGCCACCGTGCGCAAAGACTTCAGACGAGCCCATGAGTATTTGCGCGTAGGCTTTGGCCGGTAAGGCGAGATTCAACGAGGCAAGCGCGTGGAACCAGGTGCGCGGCGTGATCGCTTCATCCGGCCAAAATTGAGGATCGAGTCCATGCTGAACGTACTCGGCCAGCGGATAATCGAGGGCCAAGACAAAGGCGGCTAGGACGACGATGGCGATGAAGCGCAGCATGAAATCCTTGAGACGTAACGGCGCTCGAACGCGCGCGAAAAGCCGCGATATATTCCAGGCGTCTAAATGCCGAGTTATGCACAAACAGAAAATTCAAGGCACCGGGTTTTTCGCGCAGCCGGCCATGCTGTTTTCCACGGGCGCTGAATGGAAAAATGAGGGTCGGCGCCGCGCTGGCTGCGCGGCGCCGATGGAAATCAGCGGGACCAGATCAGCTTGTACTCGCCGCCGTCGCTCTGGATGAGGGTCGCGTAAACCGGGCCGGTGAACGAAGGGTCGTCCAATTTGAGCGAGAGATATTCGACGCTGGATTCTTTGGCCACTTTGCTCCAGCCCGCGCCGAATTCGACGCCGTTGGCGGTGACGCGGTAGTCGGGCGCACGCTCGCTGTCCTTTCCAGCGGGCCGGATGATTGCCTTGACGTTGATGTTGAGGGTGCGGATCGTGCCGGTGAACGTGCCGTCGGTGTCGCGGGTGAAGGTGCCGATCTGAGCCATTTGTATCTCCTGACTGTTTTCCGGGCCGCCCGTGCGGCCTCGATGGCGGTCTTCAGGCGCTGGGTCGGCCGCCCGCACCCACCTGGGCCGCAGCGCAGCGGAGGACGGCGGCAGCCGAGCTTGTTGATCCGCGAGGAATGCGGCGCAGCCGCAGGGGAAGAAGGTCGGCGAAGCCGTTGCGGGCTTGAGGTCCGGCCCGGCGCCAGACCAGCCAAACAGAGAGGCCGTTCGCGGCGGTTTGGGAGCAGTCGTTGGGAGTGAACGATGCGGGTCGGCGGCCTTTGCCGAAACGGCAGACCACGTTCGTCGCTGGCAATCCGCTCAACAAAGTTGATGGCGCGCAGCCATTCAACTCGGAGCGCAGACAGCTCTGGCTATGGATCGATTCAGCCCACGCTCGCGGCCTGGAGTAGCGAGGTCACGGTGGCGCCGCGAATCTTCGTGGGCTCAGCCATGCGCCACACCGGCAAGTTCGTCCTCCGCCGCCAAGGCGACCCTGTCTGCCCGCACGCCCAGCAGATCCTGCGGACGCTGGCCGCCCAGAAAGCTGTTGGCCGATGCGAACCAATAGGCCAGGCCCCAGTCATCCTTGCGTCCGTCAAAAATCGCAAGGATCTTGGCCAGTCCCTTCAGTGGCGAATAACCGGCGGGCGCATCGAGCGCATAGGCAGGAAAATAATCGACGCCGAGATGGCGCAAGGCGAAAACCGACCCTCTTTTTTCCAATTGTTCAGCTGTGCGCTTGGATCAGGCATGCTGACGCCCTCAGCGTCCGCGACCTGCGCGGCCGTCATCCAGGTTGCACTTTCCAAAACAGCTTTGCGCACTTGGGCGATCATTCGAGCCCTGAAGGTTACGAATGAGGTCGCGAAATCCGAGTCCGCGACCTGAAGCCGGCATCGGTGATCATTGCGATCCTATCAGGCGAAGGGGTCGATTTCGACGAGGATCTGCGTTTCGTCGCCGTCAAATTCGTTGGCGGGCGTGACCGAGAGGCTGCCGTCTCCGGCGCGAAAGATCACAATGGCGACCATCAGGCTGGCGGCGAGGCTGAAGGCAAAGGCTTGAGCGTCTTTGAAGGTCATCGATCCGGCTCCCGTTTCGAGCGGAGGACCTTCCCCCGCTGACGGGCGCCCGATGTGTCCAGACGAAAGCCGCAATCACCGCGAAGGCGAATGCCACAGCGGCGGCACGCGCACGCGTAGCCGACCCTTTACGGGTTGATGGCGCCAGGCTTTGGGCTGGACCAAGGATCAGCGCCTTTTGTTGCGGAGGGATGCGTTCGATCGACCAGAGCCGGAATCGACGATGCGCAAAATGCCGAAACCGATTTAGGAACATCGCGCTGACAGCCCCAAGATATGGATTTGTCCCATGCGGTCTTAATCCGGCTGACGGCAGCCTGTTGGAAAGAGCGTGAAAGGCGTAAACTGTGCTTTAAAGCGATGCGTTGCTAAATCCCGCGGTTTTCGCGGGGATGCATTTTGAGTGGATTGCCATGGCGAAAAGGCTTGTGATTGGTGTTGATTGGTTCGGTCCATACACACGGACGGAAGTCGCCCAGGCGGAGGAATTTTTTGAGGGTGGCCTTTATTTCGCAATTGGGCGCAAAGCGGGCAAGGGCAACCACAAAAGGAAGCCGCAATATATCGGCATTAGCAACGGCGGGCTCTGCGGGCGCGCGAGCAACCCAGCGCACCACAAATTGAAAACCTTGGACCCCCACACGACGTTTTGGCTTGGCGAGATAGCCACTGCGGAGCCAGCCGGAAAAAGGCAGCAAGCGACCCGGACCACTCTCAGTTATGCGGAGTGGCTGCACGCCTATTTCATGCACCTGCCGCTCAATGAGAAAAAGACAAAGAAATTGCCGCCGAACCCAGTGACGGTTCTGAATCGCTGGTGGAAGGGTGATTTTTGCACGCCTTATCTGAAGCGCCCCCACCCGGATTGGCCTGACCTCATTGATTTCATGGGACTGGATTTCCGAGCCCGAAAGGTATGGTTCAAAGCGCCCCATCAGACTGTCATTCCGGCATCCGAATTGCGGTAGGCACTGCGCGGAGGCGGCGCATCACGCTCCGCCGGCATCGATCCGATAAACCGGAATGCCCTGCTTACGAGCCTTGTCGGCCAAATTGTCCTGAATGCCCGTGCCGGGATAGACGATGACGCCAATCGGCAGGACGGCCAGCATCTGGTCATTGCGTTTGAAGGGCGCCGCCTTGGCGTGCTTGCTCCAGTCTGGCTTGAAGGCGATCTGCGGGACCTTGCGATGATCGGCCCAGCGCGCCGCGATTTTCTCGGCGCCTTTCGCCGATCCGCCATGCAGCAGGACCATGTCCGGGTGTTTGGCGTGGACCTGATCGAGCTTGGCCCAGATCAGCTTGTGGTCGCCGGCCTCGCCGCCGGAAAAGACGATCTTCGGCCCTGCTGGCAATAGCACTTCTTGCTCCGCGCGTTTCTTCGCCGCCAGAAATTCGCGGCTGTCGACCATGGCCGCAGTCATTTGGCGATGGTTGACCATGGAGCCCGCGCGCGGTCTCCAGCTCGAACCCGTCTGGCGCTCGAACTGGTCGGCGGCCTGATCGCGCATCAACTCGAAAGCGTCGCGGCGTTCGATCAGCGTCTGCCCTTCGGCGGTCAGTCGTTCCAGTTCGACGGATTTGACCTCGCTGCCATCTTGTTCCTTTTGCGAGCGGCGCTGCGCCTGCTCGTTGTCATCGAGTTCGCGCTCAATCCGGCTTGTGGCGCGGTGAAAGAGATTGACGGTGGACCACAACAGGTCTTCGAGGTCGGGCTCAAGGCGCGTGTCGCTAAGCGTCGCAATCAGGGCGTCGAAAATATCGGCTATGGCGCCGGCGACGCGGTCGCCCTCTGGCAAAGGCCTTGGGTCGGGCTCGTCCGAGAAAGGGCGAAATCCGTATAGCTGAAGCTCTTGCAGGATATGTTCGGTCGGAGAGGCGCTATGATGCGGTTCGAAAGGCTCGCGCTTGTTCATGATCGGCTCCGTCTGATTGGACCGCGCCCGTCGCGGCCTTCGTGGGCGCCGAAGCTGGCGGGCGGACCGAATTTGCACCCGAAGCAAAGCGCAGGGCCGAAGCGGAGCGGAGGACGGCGAAGGCAGGCGATTTTGTTTCGCGATGCAAAGCCCCGTCAGGGGCGGCGGAAAATCGTTGGCCATAGCTGTTGCCGGTTCGGACCGCTTGCCAGCCGTTCGCCCCTTTGGAAGGCCAAGAGCGCGGTTCTGTCAGGCGCAGCCATGGACGCACGCGACTTGCGATGAAGGTCCGCGAGTTTCCTCCTCGTTCCGGCTATGCCGCAATCTGCATGAAGCGCGCGACATCCTCGGGCGCGAGCTGAAGCCGAATGTCAGCCTGAACCGCACGCATGCCGAAAGTCGAGAGATCTTCATTGAAGTCCCCGAGCCGTGGCGACAGCACGATGGCGTCGATTTCGGTATCGTTGGCACGCTGGATCAACCGGTCGCGAGCCGCGTCGCCCGCGTGATCGTTGTCGCGGACGATATAAATTCTGCGCAGGTCGGCAGGAAATTGGAAGGCGCCGAGGTGTGCCGAGGACAGCGCTGCGACGACAGCCATATGTGGCAGCGCGCATTTCAGCGACAACACGGTCTCGATGCCTTCGCCCGCCGCCATGATCGCGCCGGGACGTCCGAAGCGGACGGCGTGGCCCAATATATCGCCCATCGCCTTTCGCGGCGCTGAGATTGGCGCTTTTGCCGAACCGTCGCGCGCGAGCCATGTGCGTTGGACGCCTGTGATGTTGCCAGAGGCGTCCGTCACCGCTGCGATCAATGCTGGCCATGTTTCAGTCGAGATGCCGTCGTCCGGGCGATAGAAGCATCGTGGGTGGAACCGCAAGGAGTTAAAGTCGCGGCAAGTGGCGACGCCTCGCCGTCGCAGATAGGTCTCGGCAATCGTGCCGGCAATCGGTCTCGATATGGCCCAAAGGCGCTGCGCGGCCTCCGCAGAACCGGTCGGAACACGTTCACGAAATTGTTTGCATTTTTCAGGATGAGGTTGCGCGAGATTGAGGAAATCTCTCGCTTCCCGCAGCACATCGCCGAAATCGGCAAGGCCGCGCGCCACGCGGATCACGTCGAGCAGATCGCCGTGTTCCCCGGTTGCGGCGTCGAGCCACTTTCCCGCGCGACCCCTGGCGGAATCGCGCAGACGGACGAACATCGAGCGGCCAGGACTGTTCCTGACGTCACCGACCAGCCAGTAGCCGCCATGGCGGCGACCGTTGGAGAGATAATGGCGGCACACCGCCTCGGCCTGTCGACCGAGACTATCGGCCAGTTCGCACATGCTTTGGCGGGCCATCACGCAACCGCCCGATCCAAGACGCGCTCGACCGCGTAGGTTTCGATCAATCTCGCGAGAACGGCGACGCCGCCGGAATCGACCGGCGAGAAGAACCGCAATTTCCAGGAAATGATTTCGCTGAACAGGCCATAGGCGCGCAAGCGATCACGCATCGCCTCGGTGAAATTCAACAGCTCGATGCGGTTGGCGCCCATCACCTTCACGCGCCGCAGCTGCAAGCCCTCGGCAAGATCGACGAGGGCGCCGTCAGCAATCAGCGCCGCGTGAACAGCCTCTGGCGTTATGCCGGCGCCACCGGTTAGAGCCGCGTTGGCGGCCAAGGCCGCCGACACGCGACGCCCGATGATCCGCTCGCCGTCGTCGGTTTGCAGCCGATAGACGCGCGTGGATTCATCCGGCAGGCGCTTCCACACCGGGAGCAACAGACCGGCGACAATGTGGAGAATGTTTTCGGCAAATTCCGGCACCAGCGCGAGTTCATCATTCCACGCGGCGACGAATTCGGCGTGATCGGCGTCGCGCCAATGGCTTTCCGCCATCGCTTTCAGCGAGGCATGGATCTGGTCCATAGGCCTGACGAGGCGGATACGGCGTTCGATTTCGCCATCGTCGAGCATGATTGCAGGCGCAGGAGTTTGCACCGCCGCGCGGCCCGAGCGCTCGTTGATCAGAAGCTTGCCGTAGCCATCGGCGAGCAAAGCCAGGGACTCGTCGAGGGTAACCGGGCGATTTCGACGCTTTTCGGCGATGGTGAGCAGACGCGTTTCCGCGCCGCTGAGGGGATGGGTGTAGATCGTGCGGCGGTCGGTGACAACGAAACTCGCCGCCGTCAGGGTCTCCAGGCCGACATCATAGCCGCCGGAGGCGACGGCGCCGGCGATTTTCGCGTCGAGCAATTGCTCGAAAGCGATGAAGAGCACGCCTTGAAGCTCGATGGTCAAGGCGAGCAGCCGATTAAGGAATGTCGTGATCGGCGGCAGGTCGTCCTTCAGCCCGTTGGCGTCCATGAGCTTGAGACCGGTCGCCTGTTCGAAGCGTTCGAGCGAGCATCCTTCGATCTTGCCGCGCGCCAGCAGCAAATAGAGTTGCCGGAGCGCATCGCGCGCATAGATGCTTTCAAGATTGTCCTCGGGACGAAACAAGCCCTGTCCGCCGGTCTGGCGCTGCCCTCGGGTGATCGCGCCCAATGTGTCGAGGCGGCGGGCGATGGTGCTGAGAAAACGCTTCTCCGCTTTGACATCTGTTGCTATTGGCCGAAACAACGGCGGCTGCTTCTGGTTGGTGCGATTGGTGCGACCAAGGCCCTGAATTGCGGCGTCGGCCTTCCATCCAGGCTCCAAGAGATAATGGACGCGCAAGCGCTGATTTCGGGCGGACAGGTCGGCGTGATAGCTGCGCCCGGTGCCGCCCGCGTCGGAAAACACCAGGACGCGCTTCTTGTCGTCCATGAACGCGGCGGTCTCGGCGAGATTGGCCGAGGCCGCGCGGTTCTCGACAACCAGGCGATCGCCGGCAACGGAAGATTTGCGGACGATACGGCGCGAGCGGCCGGTGACTTCGGCGACCACGTCGGCGCCGAAACGCTGGACGATCTGGTCGAGGGCGCCTGGAACCGGCGGAAGCGAAGCGAGATGTTCGATCAAGCGGTCACGCCGCGCCACGGCCTCGCGGCTTTCGACCGGTTGGCCGTCGCGATGGACGGGGCGCGATGACAGGTTGCCCTCGGCGTCGGTGAACGGCTCATAAAGCTGGACCGGGAAGGAATGGGCGAGATAGTCGAGCACGTATTCCCGAGGCGTGATATCGACGCGGACGTCGTTCCATTCCTCGGGGGAGATTTCCGCCAGGCGTCGCTCCATCAGCGCTTCGCCGGTCGAAACAATCTGCACCACCGCGGCATGGCCGGCTTCAAGATCGTGGTCGATCGACGCGATGAGTGTCGGCGTCTTCATGCTGGTGAGCAGGTGGCCGAAGAAACGCTGCTTGGCGCTTTCGAAGGCTGAGCGCGCGGCGGATTTGGCCTGCCGGTTCAGCGTGCCCTCGGAGCCGGTGATATTGGCGGCTTCCATGGCGGCGTCGAGATTGTTGTGAATGACCGCAAAGGCGCCGGCATAGGCATCGTAAATGCGGCGCTGATCGTCGGTAAGCTTGTGCTCGACCAATTCATATTCGACGCCATCATAGGAGAGCGAGCGGGCGGTATAGAGGCCGAGCGCCTTGAGATCGCGCGCCAAAACTTCCATGGCGGCGACGCCGCCGGCCTCGATCGCCGTGACGAATTCGGCGCGCGTCGCGAAAGGAAAATCCTCGCCGCCCCATAGGCCGAGCCGCTGCGCATAGGCGAGATTGTGGACGGAGGTCGCCCCTGTCGCGGAAACGTAAACGACGCGCGCATTGGGCAAGGCGTGCTGGAGACGCAGGCCGGCGCGCCCCTGTTGCGAGGCTGAAACCTCACCGCGCTCGCCTTGGCCGCCGCCGGCGTTCTGCATGGCGTGGCTCTCGTCGAAAATCACCACGCCGTCGAAATTGGCGCCCAGCCATTCGACGATCTGTTTTACGCGCGAAATTTTCTCGCCGCGATCATCCGACCGCAAGGTCGCATAGGTCGTGAAAAGAATGCCTTCCGCCAGCGCGATTTTCTTGCCCTGCGAAAAGCGCGACAGCGGCGTGACCAGCAGGCGCTCCATGCCAAGCGCGGCCCAGTCGCGCTGGGCATCTTCAATCAACTTGTCGGACTTGCTGATCCACAAAGCCTTGCGGCGCCCGCGCAAGAAATTGTCGAGGATGATGCCGGAGGATTGTCGGCCTTTGCCCGCGCCAGTCCCGTCGCCCAGCATGAAGCCTCGGCGAAAGCGGATTGCGCCCTCGGCGCCTTTCGCCGCCGCTTTGACGACATCGAAGTTCTCATCGACCGTCCAGGCGCCTGCAAGAAAATCGGCATGGGCCTCGCCCGCGTAAATGACGGTTTCGAGTTGGGCGTCCGACAGCAAGCCATCTGTGACGACGCGTGCAGGCAATTTTGGCCGATAGCCGGGCTTTGGCGGCGCAACGCTTGCCATCGCCGCAGACTGGACAAGTTTGGTCGGATGCGGCTGAGCCTTCGGAATGCGGATCGATTGCAATCCGTATTCCTCGTAAATCGCGTCGGTCAGTCGCGCGCCTTCGGGCTGCGTCCAGTCGACGGTCTCATAGGCGAGATCGACGCCCTCGGGATCAATCAGTGACAGGCGGGTCGGCACGGGCGCCTTTGCCACAGGACGCAAAAGTCTCCGCGCGGCGACGGGAGACTTGCGTGGTTGCGGCTCCGAAACCAAAGGAGAGGCGAGCCGCGGAGGAGCGTGATCCTCGATCCAGCCCAGCAATGTCGCGACATTCTGCGCCAGCCCAATTGACGCCGGCAGCGCGTTGGCATTTTGCGCCGGACGCTTGTCGATCACGGTGAGCCGCGTCGGGAATGTCGTCCCGTGCTTTGCATAAACCGCACCGGCGATAGCGGCGGTGAAGACGACGGAGCCGCGCTCCTGCAAGCGAATGAAAGCGTCGCGCCAGGCTGGCGCGTCGGGCGAAACATTGGCGCCGGTGATTGTCACCAGGCGACCGCCCGGCGCCAGAAGATTGAATGCGGACACGATATGGCGGAAGGCGGCGTCCGCTACTCGTCCTTCGACATGCGCCAAAGCGGAGAAGGGCGGATTCATCAGCACGACCGTCGGTGCGGCGTCGACGCCGAGATAATCGTCGATCTGCGTCGCGTCGAAACGGCTCACGGAATGTTGCGGGAATAGCAGGGAAAGGAGATCGGCGCGCTGGTCGGCCCATTCGTTCAGGATGAGACGCGCGCCGGCGATTTCCGCGAAAGCGGCAAGCAGTCCTGTGCCGGCAGAAGGCTCAAGGACAACATCGGTCGGCGATACGCCCGCCGCTGCCAGCGCCGCGAGGGCAAGCGGTGCGGGCGTCGAGAATTGCTGAAGGGCCTGGCTATCCTCGGTGCGGCGGGTGTGGGTCGGCAGAAGGCCGGCGATCTTGTTCAGAGAGGCGAGGCGCGCCAGGGTCGACGGCGACTTGTGGAACAGGGCCTTGCCATATTTTTGCAGGAACAGGACGGTGGCGACTTCGCAGGCGTCATAGCCGTCTTTCCAACTCCAGGCGCCGGATGCATCCGAGGCGCCGAAAGCTTGTTCCATGGCGGCGCGCAACGAGGCCGCATCGATGGCGGCGCCGGTTTCGAGACGAGAGCGAAGCGCCTCGGCGGCGGCATAGATCGCGGAGGCTGACGAGCCGAGCGCTGCCGGCGCGCGCGTCACGGGCGACATGATGTTCATGGGCAAAACCTCGGAGAGCGGAAAGGTCAGGACCCGGACGGCGCTCTCTCACGAACCGCCCGAATTCCCCCTTTCCGGCGATCCTCTTCCTCTGTTCGATCCGACATGAAAAAAGGCGCCCAGCAGTTGCAGGGCGCCTCAAATGTTCGATCAGGTTGCCGTCTGCGCGCCTGAACGACGTCACGGCGGCGTGGCAACCGGTGGATGATAGGCCTCGTACGGATTGCCCTCGGCGAGATGGCCGAAAGGCGTGAAGACGAATTCCTCGCCGTCGCAACCGACCACGCAAATGACAAAGTGCGGATCGCCGGAAACGGCGTCGGCGCATTCTATCAGCGCAAGGTCGCCTTTGGCGGCGGCGGTTAACAGGGTCTGGAAATTAGCGCGGGCGTAATCGGGAATACTCATGTGTGACTCCTGAAGTGAAAACGCCTGGCGCGATGGCCAGGTGGGAGTTCGGTCATCTGCGCCGCCGACATCCCATTGGCCGTCGGCGGCAGGGCGCGTCATTCAGCGGCGAGCGGAGCCGCCGTTTCATCCTCAGGCTCGCCTTCGTCATCCTCCGTAAGGAAATCCGGCAGTTCGCCACGGTCTTCGCCCTCGGCGTCTGTGGTCGCCTCTGCGATGGCCGGTGCGCCAGCGCCCGATCCGCGCAACGGCTCCGGCAGCCAGCCGGTGTCGGCGAGCAACCGTTCGGCCTCCTTCGCCATGTCGCCCTTCTTAAGATGCCCGATGAGCTGAACGGCTTTCTCGCCGGCGCCTTCGCGGACGGCTTCGAGGATGCGCGCCTTGGTGACGCGGCCGAGATAATTGCCGACTGTCGGTCTCCATCCCGCTTCCACCATGTCGAGGCCGGTTGCTTGCGCCAAGCGGTCGGCCTGGGTCATTCGCAGTTTCAATCCCTGTTCGCTCACGCCGGCGCCGCTATATGGGTTCGGCCTTTCGTGAAGGGCGTTGACGCCATAGCTGACGCAATGGGCGAGCAGAGCCATGCGATGGCCATCGTCGAGCGCCGTCAGCCAATCCCAAAGATTTTCGTCGCCAGCGGGGATGTGATCGCCCCAATTCAATCGCCGCTCATCGATGGCTTGCGCCGAGGCGCAGTCTTTCAACTCCTCGGTCTGGGCGGGGAAATAGATATGCCGGACGCTGGCTTCTATGCAGCCTGGCGCCGCCGGGTGGAGAAAGTTGTCCGACACCAGTTTGTGCAGCAAGGCGGTCATCGCGACATGCGGGTGGTTCGCCAGCGCGTCGCGCAACGCCAGTGTGCGATGGGCCGTCAGCTCTGCGACGAGACGGTCGGGCAGCGGCTTGATGCCGTCCTCCTCCTCGTCTTCGGTCGGCAAAGTTTCACCATTCAAAACGATGACGGCAGGTCGGCTGATCTGCTCAGGCGTCGGCGCGTTGGCCGACACATCGTCGCTTTCATCGGCGGCGACCGGTTCAATCGGTTCCGGCGCTTCGTCGGCGGGTCGCACATAGCCGCGATCGACGACGAGGGCGCCATTGGCGCCGACGCTGACAAAGGCGCCGGCGCGCGCGATTTCAGCTTCGTCATAGCGCAGCAGGCGATGATTGATTTTCTCCAACTCGGCTTCGATTTCGCCGAGGCGCAGATCGGCGTATTCGGGCAGTTCGTCCGCAGCCTCGTACTGCGCTTCAAGTTCGTTCCGCTCCGCCTGCAAGGCTTCGAAGGCGGACTTTTCGTCGTCGTTGAGTTCAACGGGCGCGCCGGACAATTGGCGCAGTCCATATGTGATTCCATATGGCAAGTTCAACGCTGCCTCGATCCATTTCCAGCCCTCGGCGGCGACTTCGTCAGCCGCGGCTTTCAATTTTTCCGACGCCAGCCGATCGAGAAGCGCGACATCCTGGAGCCAGCCGCCATCGTCCGACTGAAAGAGATCGCGCAGCACGACGCCGCCCGTCGCTTCATATGCGTCAACGCCGACGAACATGGCGCGCTTGTCGGAGGCGCGCACCGCGCTTTCCGTCAGCATGCGACGGATGTGATAGGGCTCCTTCTGCCAGCCGTTGCGGACGGCTTCCCAAACTTGTTCCTGGCGCGCGTGGTCGGGCGCGACGGTGAAGGCCATCAATTGCTCAAGCGTCATGCCGTCATCGGCATAGACGTCAAGCAGATTGGGCGAGACGGCGACCAGGCGCAGGCGCTGTTTCACGACAT
This sequence comes from Pseudomonadota bacterium, assembly GCA_021780275.1. The sequence goes on along the minus strand of JAJXZC010000728.1, from coordinate 11,030 downwards.
TGACACCGACGAAGAACGCCGCCGCTATGGCTTCCTCAGTCATGCCCTTTTCGCGCATGGCCTGAAAAGCGCGAAACTGATCGAGCGGGTGCAGCGGCGCACGCTCGATGTTTTCCGCCAAGGAGACCTCATCGACCAGAATGTTGCCTTTGGCGTCGGACACGATGCAGGGGACCGGCGCCGTCTTGTTGAGGCGCTTCTGTTTGACGAGCATTTCCAGCGCCCGATAGCGGCGCCCGCCCGCCGGCACTTCGAACGTTCCCGTCTCAACCCCGTCAGCGTCAAGGATGGGCCTGACATGCAGGCTCTGGATGAGGCCCCGGCGCGCGATCGATTCCGCCAGTTCCTCGATCGACTGGCCGGCCTTGACGCGGCGTACGTTCGACTGACTCAACGCCAGCTTGTTGAAGGGAATATCGCGCGCGGACGCGAGTATGATTTTCTGAACGGCAGTCGCCATGACCTTTACTCCTCGACGGGCGCCGAGAGCCTCTCTCTCAGCCCAAACCCGCCAAAAAGCGAAGCGCCGCCCTCTTGCTCTAAAAGGGCGGCGCAGCGGCTCAGCGAATGAAAGCGGTCATATTCAAGCGGCGCGATCGAGGAGCTTTTTCGCCTTGGCTTCCAAGTCGAGGCGCGCATCCTGATGAGGCTTGTCGCGCGCAACCGCCGTGATGCCCTGCACGAAATCGAAAATGCTCTCGGGCGGCCGGCCTTCCTCAGAAAGGACGGCGTCGATGATCTTGCCGGTCTCGGATTTCGAGAAGCCGCGCTTGCGCAGAAATTCCGCACGGTCCTCGTCATTGCGCGCCACGATCTTTTGGCGCGCCGCTTTGACGCCGTTGATAAAGGGCATGGGCGACGAGTTCGCGAAATTCAGCAGGGCTGGCGCGGCTTCATGCGCGAAGCGCGAGGCCGCGTACTTGGAATGGCGGATGGTGATCTCCTCGAAATCCTCCACGCCCCAGAGATTGCGGTTTTGGCAGACTGCACGCAGATAGAAGCTGGCGATGCCCAGCGTCTTCGCGCCGACCTCGGAATTCCAGCAGTAGAAGCCGCGGAAGAAAATATCGGGCGAGCCATCCGGCAGGCGTCCCGCTTCAATCGGATTCAGATCGTCGACCAGGAACAGGAAGACGTCGCGATCGCTTGCATAAAGTGTGGTCGTGTCCTTGGTGATATCGACTCTCGGATTGTAAATTCCGGTCGACCAGTCGAGCACGCCAGGCACTTTCCATCGCGTGTCGCCGGTGCCATCCCCGGCGATGCGCTGCACGGCTTCGACCAGTTCGTGGTCGAAGATGCGACCGTAATCCGGGCCGGTGACGGCGCGAAGTTCGACCCGGCCGTCCTCGGTTTCGAGCGTCTTGACCTGTTCGCCGCGATTTTGCGTAAGACCATATTGCAGATTGATGCCGGCAAGTGCGGCCGGGAGCTGGCGAAGATAGGCGGCCGGCGCGCCGACAAGGCTCGCGAGCTGGCCGAAGCTCCAATGGGTAGGCGCGACCGGCGCGGAGGCGCCGGGAAGCGCCAGCGACAGGCGCTCCGGCTCGCTGCGGTTCGCCTCTACATGGATCAACGAAGTCTCGACCATGCGCGTGCGGCTGCGCTGGGATCGGCCGCCAACCGAGCGAGCAAGCTCGCTCAACGACAGATAGCGCTCATCGTCGGGCCGAGAAAACCATTCGGACGAGACGCGCCCAACCCGCTGGCCGCGCGACACATCTACCTTGTAGCCGCCGGACGTTTCCGGGCGGCGCTCCAAAATCTCAATATTGGTCATGGCAATCAACTCCGTGACGGGCGCGGGAGACTCTTCTCTCGACACTCACTCCGTCACGGAACCTGTTCCGCCCTCTGCCTCTCGAAACGATTGAGATAAAGGCGCAACGATGGGAATGAAAAATAACTCGGCGGGACTTCTCTCTTTCGGTCCCATCTTGGCGGATCAAATTGGCGGCTTGTCGTAGAATCGTCTAATCGAAGGCTGGCTTGACCACACGCTTTCGGCAATCGAAGTTACATCCCGCCACGAACCAATGACAGAAGTCGACGAAACTCCTCGTCTGGTGTGGCGCTTTTCCACTTATTTATAAAGCGACAGACAACCTGAAGATTGCCATCCTCGTATTGCTTGTCGCTATCAATCCGATCCAACGAGGGGAGAAGCGCCTCGTCTGTATGTTCGCCGCGAAATTGCAAGTTGAGCTGGGTTAAGTTGCACTTGCCGCCTTGTTGCTCCAGCAACGCCCTCACATAAGTGTCGAGGCTGCTTTTCGACATCCAAAGCTCCTTGACCTTTTTGGTTGAGGTTACGAGCTGCCCGTTCGAGTTGCGGACCGTCGCTAGGGTCATTTCGACCATTTCGTAGATAGATTTTTCCATCGCTCCATGGAGTTTAGCGTTTGTAGCTTTGCCTTTAGCGCTGGCGACAAAGAGTACGTCAGGTCTTTCCATTTCCGGCCGGACTAGCAGCCAGCAAAAAGAATGGGCGTCGACAAGCCGCACGTCGGCCAGACCGTCCATCTCGCCCAGAGCGTCGCGAATTTCTTGTAGCGCGTCGAGATACAACTGATAATTCGACCACGAGCATTTCCACGCGGTTTTGACATCCATTTCCAATTCCTCAAAGGCCTTGTCGAAGGTCTTTGCGCCTATCGGCATGAACGTCTGTGAATCTTTGAGAAAAAATAGGTAGGCTAAGAGGTCGTATCGAGACCCCACGATCTCGCGCAGTTTTTCGAATGCCGTCCCCGGATCGGCATCCATACGATAAAATTCGAATGCCCAGGCCTCGATATCTTCCCGCAACGCGGAGTCATTTCTCGCGTCGAGGAGGATGTGGTGTGATCGGCTCTCATGGCCGTTTTCATCTCTCCACCGGACGAGATTATTGTAATCGTCGTTTCCTTCCGGCGGAATTTCGATTGCCGATATCAGACGTTTTAGAATCTCACCTTTTCCAATCGTACTGGCCTGCCAAGTCGTTGCGCTCAGGCGAGCGATTGCCTTCAGGCGGATTTGCTCTTTGTAGCCTTCCCATTCCAGCGGGAGACCCTCTTTGAAAGACACGAAGGGCTGCCGGGCCTTTTTTGCGATACGATTCTTGAAGATATCAAATTGCCGCGTGAAGACGTCACGATCTAAGGCCATGCCCACCACCGTCTGTTCGAACGCCTAGCGCGTTCTTTTTTGCGCATTCTGAAACGCATATCGATCTCAGATTACGATCTCCTTGACCGCATAAAGGTGTTGAATCTGCTAGCCCATTTATAAATGCAATTAATTACGTCAGAAGCGGCCGCATGTGACCCGCGCACCGCGGTATACACTATTGCGACCTTGGCAGCGATAACCAATGATGGCAGGAATTCAAAATCAGCGGAGTGTTATTTGGGCGCGCATCTCACCAAGTCGCGTTATATCGCCGGCCTGCAATGCCTGCGCCGGCTCTGGCTTCTGGTCAATGAACCGCCGCCGTACGAACCGCCTGAGGTTGGCTCCCCAATGGAAGTCGGCCATCAAATTGGCATCAAAGCCCATTTGCTTTTTCCTGGCGGCGTGCTGATCGACGAGGAACCATGGGCGCACGCCGCTGCGGTCGCGAGGACAGCCGCCCTGATGGGCGATTACGGGGCGCCGGCGATTTTTGAGGCTGCGTTTGAATACGAAGGAATTCGCGTTCGCGTGGATGTGCTGGAACGGTTGCCTGATCGAACCTGGGGCCTGAGGGAAGTCAAAAGCAGCACTGGCCCGAAGGATCATTTCATCGACGACATCGCGCTTCAGGTCCATGTTCTACGGGGTGCCGGCGTCGCGGTCTCTTCGGTCGAACTTCTGCACGTGAATAACTCTTATGTCCGCGGCCGTGAGGGCATTGATTGGAACGCTTATTTCGCGCGTGTCGACTTGGCCGCGGAAGTTGAGAAGAGGATAGGCGAGATTCTCGCCCGATTGCCGGGCATGCGCGAATGCCTGACCAAAAATCAGGCTCCGGCTGTCGAGATAGGCCGACAATGCAATTCACCTTACGGCTGCGAGTTTTGGGAGGATTGCACAGCGGGAAAACCCTCCGACTGGGTCATGCGCCTGCCGCGCCTCTCAGAAGCGAACGCTGCGCTGTTGAAGGCACGCGGGATCGAAGCGGTTTCGGCAATCCCGGCAGATTTCCCGCTCACGGGCAAGCAGTCGGTTATCCGCGACACGATTGTCAGCGGCAAGCCTTTCATCGCCAGTGATCTGCCTCGCCTGTTGGTGCCTTTCGGGCCGCCCGCCTGCTACCTTGATTTCGAAGCGATGATGCCGCCAATTCCGCTTTATGAGGGCACGCGACCCTATCAAACATTGCCTTTTCAATGGTCGCTCCACGAACGTGACGGCTCGGGCAAGCTTGCTCATCGCGAGTTTCTGGCGGACGGGACCGGCGATCCCCGGCGACAGTTCGCTGAGACATTGATCGCGGCGCTGGAAGATTCCAATTTGCCGATCATCGTCTACTCGGCTTACGAGCAGTCACGGCTGCGGGAACTCGCCGCCATTTTCCCTGATCTTTGCGCATCCCTGGAGGCGGTGATTGCCCGACTTGCCGATCTGCTGCCTGTCGTGCGCAGCGCGGTCTATCTTCCGGCCTTCGATTTTAGCTTCTCGATCAAGACGGTCGGGCCAGCTCTATGCCCGGACATGAGCTACGACAACCTCGAAGGAATAGCCGACGGCGTTGCTGCGGCTGGGGCGTTCTTGCAAATCGCCAGCGGCGTGGCCTCCGCGCGAGATGAGGTCCAGCGATTACGCAACCAGTTGCTCGCCTATTGCGAACGCGACACACTTGCCATGGTGATGGCGCACGAAGCCTTGCGGGAACTCGCTGCTGGCGGCGATTGTCAGGCGAGAGAGCCAGGCGACTCCGCGCTTTGATAATGGAAATCGGTTTCGATGTCGGTCCGGTCGGCCGGCAGCGCAAATCGTCGCTGAATTGCGGCGATCGCTGAAGGTTGCAGCAGCTTGCGGTCGGCGTAGAGGATGAAACGCGCCGTCGTCTGATTGAAAACGATCCTGCCCCGAGGCCAATCCTCATATTCGTAGGCAACGACGACACTGCGCGCGGCGGCGTCCAACTCGCGCGAGTGACGCCAGCCTTGCCAAATCTGATAATGACCACGGTCGAAGTTCTGGAAATCGCCATAGGGCTCGGCGATCGACAAGGGACAGGAAGCCGCGAGCAATTGCGAACCGCCACTCGTCTTGATCAGCCAGAAAATGCCGACGTGCGTCTCCGCACAATCGTCAATGCGTCCGCTTTTGTCACCTCCAACTTTCATTGTTCATTCCTGGCAGCAGGCATGTTGGGGACAACCGAATGCGCAATGAAAAATCTGATCGGCAATTTCCGGCGCTCCGTGTCGCATCGACGTCGGAATCCAATGATCCGGCCGCGTCGCACAAGCAGATGCTCGCCGAGCTGGCGGAACGACTTTATCAATATCACGCGTTCGCCAAAGGCCAATTCGTGGTGTGGAAGCCCGGCCTCAAGAACCGGAAATTCCCGGACTATGGCGAACCGGCCATCGTGACTTCTGTCTTGCCGGCGCCGATTTTCGATCCCAGCGAAACGGCGGCTGGCAGCCCCTATTTTCAGGAGCCGCTTTCGCTCGTGATCGGTGTCATCTGCGACGACGACTTCGTCGAGTTCCGCGTTGACGGACGGCGTTTCGAGCCGATGGACGGCGCGGCCGCGACATAATGACGATAAAGGGCTTCGACCTGTTCCCGCATGATCTCTTGCAAACGCGGCGGCGCGTCGATCGTCGCCGCCTCGCCCCAGGTCATCAGGTGATGGGCGATTTGCAGCAGACCACCCGCGTGAAAGCGCACCGTCAGCGAGCCGTCAGGTTCATCCTCGAAACTTTGCGTCGGATGGAACCGATAGGCGCGGGCGTCGCGTGCGGCCGAGGGCGAGAAGCGCAACACCACGTCTTCCGGCTCTTCCTGGAACACGCCAAAGGAGCGCTCCGCAAAAACCTTGAGGTCGAAATTGTCCGGCGGGGCGCCGGGTTCGTCAGTCACCTTCACGTCGTGGATCATATCGAGACGAAACAACACGGGGCCGGGCCGACTCTTGACGCTAGCGACAAGGTAATAGCGCGGCCCGAATAGCAGGCCGTAGGGAACGACCTTGCGCCAGCGCGGCGCCTCGCCGTCGTCACCGCCGTAATTGAAACGAATGACCCGCTGGTCCAGCAAGCCCTGACGCAAGGACGACAGGACGGAAGCGTCGGACATGGGTCTCGGGCCGACCTGACAGGCCAACGCCTCGGCCCGGATCTGATCCTCGACATTGAGGGTGAGACGTCGACGATCCTCGTCACGCAGGCTGGCGCCGATCTTGTCGCGTAATGAATGAAGGTGCGCGGCACGGTCCGGCGCCCGACCATTTTCGAGCGCACGGGCGGCGTTTTCCAGTTCGGTCAGCTCGTCGATGGTCGGGGTTTTGACAAAACGATCGAGGCTACGCGCTGAGATGCGGAAGCGCTTTTTCCGTCCATCCTCACGGCAATCGAGCGGGCCGAAGACTTCCTGAACCGCATCGCGCATGCGCTCGGCGGTGCGACGGCCTGCGCCGATAAAGTCAGCCATTTCATCAAGCGTCAGGCCTTCCCAATTGCTCGCCAGCGCGCGCGCCAACTTGAGAATGGCGGTGGTTTTTTCAAGTCTCATGTCTAGCAGCCCAACGATGCCATGTCCGATCCTGACGCATCAACGTGGCATTCCTTGTCCGTGTCAAGAAGGACGTCAATCATGCACGATCACGATCGTTGGGCCATCCGACAATATTTTTGTGCACTGCTTGGTGAGAAACTCTGCAACGCCGCGCCAGATGTCGAATCCGACTTTCTCACCTGGATCAGATCCAATGGACGCAGTCTGCGGCTTCCGCGCCTTGAAGAACGCGACTACCCGTATGATACGCCGATCGAATCCATGCGGGTGCGACGAGAGGAATGGCGAGCCTGGCGTGCCTCTGCATTGGCGCAAGGGCGCGAGCCGGAGCCCGCCCCATCGCCACTGCAAAGACGCATTGATTTCTTCGTCAAGTGTTGCGGACTGACTTCGTCTCAGGGCTACCTACTCGCGCTCCTGGCGCGCGCTTCGCGACATAGGATGTGCAATGAACTCCTTGCCGCCGCCAATGGCTCGTGGCGGTACCGGACTCGTCAGCAAGCTTTCGACCTCAAGGAGCTTCGCACGGTCTTCCGCCCCGGGATCGACATGCGCGATCTGCGCAAGGACGGCGCCTTGTTCCGTTTCGGCCTTGTGGAGATGGATTCGAATGAAAATTTGAGCCTTACGGATACTGTCGAGCAGATCATCTCCATGCGGAGGTTGTCGGCGCGCGCAGTTCGCGACCAACTTTTGGGCTTGGCCCGTCATGCGACGCTGGAATGGGAAGACTTTACGCATATCGGGGCGTCGCGTGACCTCGCTGCACGCATCGTGGAAAACAGCGAGGGCCAGGGCGCGAATATCTTGCTTTATGGGCCGCCCGGCACGGGCAAGAGCGAATTCGCCAAGACACTGGGCACGCGCGTAAGGCGCGGCGTTCATTTCGTTGGTGAGGCCGACAAGCAGGCCAACGAACCCAATCGCCGCGAGCGGGTCGCCGCCCTCATGATCGCCACCGAATTGGGCGCCGCCACGGGAAAAATGATTGTCGTCGTCGATGAAGCTGACGATCTGTTCGCGGGCGGCGATGAAGACGACGCCTCGACGCGTCACGGCTCAAAGGTTTTCATGAACCGCCTCGTTGAGCAGACGCGCGTGCCGACGATCTGGATCACCAACAATCTTTCGCGCCTTGGGCCGGCGGTGGTGCGGCGAATGAATCTGGTCGTGCGTTTTCCCCGCCCGGGCGTTGCGGTCCGACAAAGAATTGTCGAACGCGTCGCCAGTCGCGCCAGGATCGACCTCGACCTGAAAGCCATCGGTCAATTAGCGCGCTTGCCGGCGGCGCCGGCATTGATCGAGAACGCCCTCCTGTCTGCCGCGCGCATGCACGGTTCGGGAGAAGACGCGCTGCAAATTCTGAGCGGTGGGATGAAGGCGATGGGTTTCGACGAGATCGCGCCGCCGGCGGCGCCAATCGTCTTTGACCCCTCTCTGAGCCGAGCCGACGTCGATCTGCTCGCCTTGACCGAGAAGATCAAGGTGGTGTCGTCCAAAGCCTTGTCTTTCTGCCTGTCTGGGCCGACCGGCACCGGCAAGTCGGCCTATGCCCGCCATCTGGCGACGGAGCTTGGACTTGAGGTCCTGGAGAAGCGCTATTCCAATCTGGCGTCGAGCTATCTCGGCGAGTCGGAAAAGGCGATCGCCGCCGCCTTCGAGGAAGCAGCCGATCTCGGCGCCTTCCTGATCCTGGATGAAGCGGATTCTCTGCTGCGGGATCGCGGCGCAGCGCGCCATTCCTGGGAGATCACCCAGGTCAATGAAATGCTGACCTGGATGGAGCGGCATCCCCTGCCGTTCGCATGCACGACCAACGCGCCTGATGTGCTCGACCCAGCGACGGCGAGGCGCTTTCTGTTCAAGGTTCGCTTTCTACCAATGGACGCAGGACAAATCGCCGCAGCATTCATTCGGGCTTTCGGCGTCGAGGCGCCCGGGTCTATCCTCAAGCTGGAGTTGCTAACCCCCGGGGATTTTGCGGTTGTCGCCCGCAAGGCGGAGATTTTGGGAGTTCGCGATCCATTGCAAGCAGCAAGATGGCTGGAAGACGAAGTGAACGCCAAACCTCAGTCGCTCAGAAGGAAAATAGGTTTTTGAGCCTTCAAAGGACGAATCAGAAATGAATGTCGAGAATTTTCTATCCGAGATGCACGGTCGCCTTCGTGCACTTCAGTTTGCACATGACGCATCAGCGGCGACTCTGTCGCCACGTTTTAATGTTTTCAACCTTATCGAGCCGGGAGAGAATAAAATCTCATCAATTCTTGCTTGGCTATTAGACGTGGAGGCCGAGCATGCGCAGGGCGCGCTTTTCCTCGATGCTTTTTTGAAGGTCCTCGGTTTCGACTGGGAGACGACTGGGCGCATCGCCGTCAAGACGGAATCCAAGACGGACGCCATCAGCAATTTTAACCGCCGCATCGACATTGTGGTGAAATCACCTCGATTTGTCATTGGGATCGAGAACAAATTGTGGGCCCTCGATCAGCCCCGGCAAGTTCGGGATTACATTGATCAGCTACAGAACGAGGCGCGTCAGGAGTTCGTGCTTGTTTACCTGACACCCAATGGCCGACCTCCTACGACCGGAAGCATCGAACAAGCTGAATGCAAGGCATTGCGCGAACGCCGCCAATTGGTTTGTCTTTCCTACGCTGAAATCGCCGACTGGCTGGACGCATGCCGGAAAGATTGCAGGTCCGATAAGGTGCGGACTTTTATGGCCGACTTCTCCGACTATATTCGATTAAATTATCAAGGTATTCAAAATATGACCGGCATTCATCATATCGCCTCGATTGCAATCTCATCGACGGAAATGCTGAATACAGCGCTATCTGTCGCGCAAGCGGCAAGCGTAGCGAAAAAGCAACTTATAGAGAAGCTACAATTTCAATTGCAGGAAGATGTTTCAGGCGCGGGATGGATGCTGGAGTGGTTCTGCAAAGAACACAATTACTTCACAATAAGGTTCGACGATTATACAAGGTATGCGGCTCGATTTCAGTTTTGTGCGCCGTCGGACTACCGAAATTTGATATTCGGCGCTGTCAAAACGAATGACGCTGATCCCGCCAACTGCAAGAACGCCGATGACGATATTCGCTCAAACCTTGTTAGAATTCTAGGCAATGGGAAGCGATCTCCATGGTACATATGGGAAAAAGAGGCAAACCTCAAAGAGGAACTGCTGGCTGTTGAGGACAATTGGGTCGATGCGATAACGCCTTGGATCGCAATTCTCGATGGTTCCTTGCGCCAAAAAATCATCGGCTTTGCGCATAAATTGCATGACGCGCTTGTTCCCGTTCCCGCTGGAATCCACGGAAGCGATTGCGCAAAAAAATTGATACCTGCGAAGAGCGACTCTTGACGGCCATGCGTATGACAACGCGCGATGCGAGATAGAGATTTGCCGACGAAAAAATACGACCCTGATGCGCTTTTCGGCGGAGAGTTTGGATGAGCATTGTTGATGCCGCCGTAGGCAAAATCCTCGCGATGGTGCCGCAAGAGACGTTGATTGGCGACGAAGGTGGCTTTCAGCAAGTTCGCTTGTCGGATGCGTACTTATCCGAAATTGAGCGAATGGAGCCCACGCCTGAGGTAGTGCTGTCGGAAGGCGAGGACTTCCTCGGCACATACCGGTCAATGGCGAGTCCCGGCTGCATCACCCTGTACTGGGAGAGGATTGGTGCATTCTTCTGGCATAACGTCGCGGGTCTGTGTCGTGCGGGGCTTCTCATCGAGCCACGCGAATTGAAGCGGCTGGCGACAGTCGCCGTCTACAAAACCTATGCGCACGAACGCTTCCACTACTTCTGCGACGTCAGCCGGCATCTTCTTGGCGGCAGCGAGGATCGGATGATGGAAGAGGCCCTCGCCGTCGCGTCGAGCTTTCATGCGTTGGAAACGGCTCGCAAACAGTGGAACAGTCCGGCTGGCCTTTTGGGCAACGCGCCGTATCGGATGTTCATGGATCGCATTTTCGCCTTCAGGGCGCCGGGCTATCGTGACTGGGTCCGATTTCAATCCAGGCTCGCGTTCGAGGAGGGCGTGGCACAATACCTCGTTTCTCCTGCAAAGTGGCAATTTCTCACGAGTTCCGGAGTCGATCCCGCGCCGATCATTCAGTCCATGAAATCGGCATTGATGACGGGCGGCGCGATCGAGAAGCTTTCTCCTTAGGCGGTACCGCCAATTCGTCATTGTCTTCGCGGCGGTCGCGATCGTTGGTCATCAGCTTTTATGGCGCGCGGATGAAGCTGCTTCGGCAGCTGCGCTTTCGGGCGCGAAGCCGATCACGATCCAGG
>JAJXZC010000593.1 GCA_021780275.1 Pseudomonadota bacterium | reverse complement strand
GAGGCGCAGGGCAAGACCAATATCGTGCCCTTCCTTGAAACGGAGGCGGAGATCGTCGACTGCAAGGCGGGCGAGGTGCGCGTCATCCTGCTCACCGACGGGTTCGAGGATTCCGACTATGCAACGCTGACGCGGCATGGCGGAAAGCTGCCGGCGCCCGATCCGATCTATCAGGGATGCGACGAGCTGATGATCCTCGGCCTCGGGCAGGGCGGCGGCAGCCCCGCCGCGACGAAACATCTGCGCGCCGCCTGGTCCGCCTATGCCGGCAAGGCGGGGTTCCGCCGCTTCACGGGGCTCTACGACTGGTGAGTTTGACGGGGCGGGCGGTGGCGCCATGGCTTCACCGCCGTCGCCCCCGCAAGCCCGGTTTCCCCATGTCTTCCGCCTTCAGCCTCGTATCGCCGATCCTCGGCGTGATCGGTCTCGGCTATCTCGCGGTCACGCTGACGCTGCTTGTCCAGTTCTTCAAGGGCTGAACGTCAGGCCGGGATCGCGGCCTCCGGCGCGCGGCCATGCGGCTTCAACCTGAACATGTCGGGCCGCACGAAGACGAAGGAGAGCGGCGTCTTTTTCAGGAGGTCGTAGCCGATGAGCGGCGTGCCGACCGCCATGATGACGGCGGCGAGCGTGATGAGGTCGCCATTCTCGACGCCGAGCTTCAGGGCGACGATGCGTGTCGCGGCCATCGGCAGGAAGAAGGCGAGGAAGACATAGAGCGAGCGCTCGCCGACATAGCTCAAGGGGCGGGCAAGTCCACGCGCGGCGAGGAGCGCGACGAGGAGGATCGTGCCGACCGCGCCGGCGTAGCCGACGGCGAGTTCGAAAGCGCGGATGTCGACGAGCCCCGTGAAGACGACGCCGCCGACGGCGGCGATGAGCGCGAGACCCGGGGCGCGGCGGGCGCGGACATGCGCCTGGGCCCAGCTTGCGAGCTGGAACATGTAGGGCGCTCCATAGACGCCGGAGACGAAGAAGATGAAGCGGCGGGCGAATTCGTCCGGCATCGTCCAGCCGGTGTCGAGCTGCGTGAAATAGAGAATGAGGGCGAAGCCATAGACCACGGGCTTCGACACGTCGCGCAGGAGCCGCATCACGATGAAGAAGACCGCCAGCGCATAGATGAACCACATCAGGCCGAAAGGCTCGACCGGGATCAGCAGCAGGTCCTTCATGCCGACGTTCCAGACGCCTTCATGCGGCAGCGCCATCTTGATGCCGATCTGGATCAGCGACCACAGCACATAGAAATAGGCGAAATGGAGAAGCTTCTTGTCGGCGAAGTCGCGGAAGCTTCCCCTGATGGCGCGTTCGGCGAAGAGGCCGGCGACGAGAAAGAACAGCGGCATTCGGAAGGGGATGGTGAGTTCGCAGAGATAGTTGAAGAGATAGGGCACATGGTCGGTCGCTGCGGCCACGCCATAGGTGGTGTGCTTGGTGACGACGAGGATCATTGTGAGACCCTTGGCGGCGTCGATCCAGTTCACGCGGGGCTTTCCGGCGGCCATTTACCATCTCCCGAGATGCGGGCGTCCCATGCGGAGACGCTTTCCATGCTTTCGGAAGGTGCGGAGCAGGAAACGGGCCAGTCAGGCGGTTGCCTCCTGGCGCGCGGAGGGGGGTGGGGTATGTGGGCCGACCCCGTCATATCCCGGCGAGCTTGCGGACTTCTCCGGGCGTCATGCCATGCGCGCGGAGTTCGCGCAGGCCCATGTCGCGGGCGCTCTTGGAAAGGCGGCGCCCCGTCTCGTCGCGAACCAGCGGGTGGTGGCGGTAGCGCGGCTCCGGCAGGTCGAGCAGCACCTGAAGGAGGCGGTGGACATAGGTCGCGGGAAAGAGGTCCTGTCCGCGCGTCACCAGCGTCACGCCCTGTATCGCATCGTCGACGGTGACGGCGAGGTGATAGCTCGTCGGCACGTCCTTGCGGGCGATGACGACGTCGCCGAAGATGGCGGGGTCGATCGCGAGGCGGCCCTTTTCGCCGCGCGGGCCGCCATGTTCCTCAAGGAAGGTGATCGGACCGCCTGCCTTCTTCTCGGCGACCGCCAGGGCCTTTTCCACGTCGAGGCGCCAGGCATAGGTCCGGCCTTCCCACATCAGGCGATTGAGTTCCGCCCGGGGCAGGTCCTTGTAGAGGCCGGGATAGAGCGGTGCGCCGTCGGGATCGCTCGGCCAGTGCCTGAGGCCGATCCCCGCCGCCTTGATCGCGTCGGCGATCTCCTTGCGGGTCGCGAAACAGGGATAGACGAGGTCCATGTCGCGCAGGCGCTTCAGCGCCTTTTCGTAATCGGCGAAGTGTTCGGACTGGCGGCGCACCGGCTCTTCCCAGGTGAGGCCGAGCCAGGCGAGATCCTCATAGATGCCCCGTTCGTATTCCGCCCGGCACCGGCCGATGTCGATGTCCTCGATGCGCAGCAGAAAGCGCCCGCCCAGCGCCTTCGCCGTCTCGAAGGCAAAGAGGGCGGAATAGGCGTGACCGAGATGCAGCCAGCCGTTCGGGCTCGGCGCGAAGCGCAGAACGTCGCGTCTTTCATCGGTCGAGGGCATGGGGGCGGGGCCGGCGCTTCGTTGGGGGCCCGCCTTTATAGCCCAACGGGACGCGGCCGACGAGCGGCGACATGGAACCGGGATCGGAACGGAACCCAAGCCGAGTGGCTTCACAAAGCCGTTGCACAAGATATAGTAAGGTCAGTGACAATTCGGGACGCAGTCCTATGTCGGGCGTGGGCGTTCCCAGGAGGGCGGCGTGCACGGTTCGTTTGCCAATCCGGATAGTTGTCCGGCCCTGGTGCTGAATGCGGATTACAGGCCGCTCAGCTATTACCCGCTCTCGCTCTGGTCCTGGCAGGACACGATCAAGGCGGTGTTCATGGATCGTGTGAACATCGTGTCGAGCTACGACACTTTCGTGCGCTCGCCCTCTTTCGAAATGCAGCTGCCGAGCGTCGTCTCGCTCAAATCCTATGTGAAGCCCGCGCGGTTCCCCGCCTTCACGAGGTTCAACCTTTTCCTGCGCGACCGTTTCGCCTGCCAGTATTGCGGCTTCCGTCACGATCTCACTTTCGATCACGTGATCCCGCGTTCGCGCGGCGGCCAGACGACATGGGAAAATGTGGTGACGGCCTGCGCGCCCTGCAATCTCAAGAAGGGCGGGCAGATGCCGGCGCAGGCGGAAATGTTTCCGCTGCAGAAGCCCTACCGGCCGACCGTGAGCGACCTGCACAAGAACGGCAGGCATTTTCCGCCGAACTATCTGCATGAGAGCTGGCAGGACTATCTCTACTGGGACAGCGAGCTCGAGCCGTAAGAACCGGCCTCAGACCTTTTCCGACAGCCGGATCGCGAGGCGGCAGCCGGCTCTGATGACGGTCGAGAGCAGCGGGTAGCCCGGCGCGTCCTTCGCGCCTTTCGCGATCGCCTCGTCGCGATGATGCACTTCCTCCAGCCGGAAGCGCTCGATGGTTTCGCGAAGCGGCGCTTCGGCCCCGTCCATGCCGTCGAGCTTCTTCACCTGCGCCGCATAATGACCATCGATCACGTCCTCGACGGCTTCCGTGCAGGCATGCGCCGCCTTCTCGCCCATCAGCGCGGTCGCGGCGCCGAGCGCGAAGCCCGCCACATGCCAGATCGGCGCGAAGGCCGTCGGCCTCACGCCACGCTCGTTGATGAGGTCGTTGAAGCGGGCGAGATGCAGTTCCTCATCCTTCGACATGCGCTCCAGCGCCTCGACCGTGTCCTTGCGGCCGGACAGATATTTGAAGACGGCAAGCTGGCCCGCATAGATGCGCACCGCGCCGTATTCGCCGGCATGGTCGACGCGAATGATCTCCTCGATCGCGGTGCCGCGCCCGCGGCCGGGCTGCGCGGAACGGGGGCGGGGCGACTTGCGGGGTTGCATCGGCATCGGCGTTGCCTCCTCAGTCCAGACCATGCGCTTCGCGCTCGAAACGAAGAACCGGCAAGGCCGAAAGCGCGAGGAGCACAAGCGAGATCAGGAAATTGAAACCGGCGAGCGAAACGCCGAAAAGCGTCCAGGCCGCCTTGTCGCATTGCGGTGTGCGCATGCCGGACTGAAGCTCCGCCTGCAGAGTTTCGAGCGAGTTCGAGACAAGACCGCCGCCGGTGCAGCTCGACGGGCCGGGCCACCAGCCATATTCGACGCCGGCGTGATAGCCCGAAATTCCCGCGCCGATGGCGAAGGCGGCGGCGCAGAGCGCCATGAAGATGACGGGTGCGACGCCGAGATTTGCCTCGCGCGACAGGATGCCCGCGCAAAGCGCGGCACCGGCGGCGAAGAAATAGGGAATGCGTTCGATGAGGCAGAGATGGCAGGGCGCATAGCCCAGCGCATATTGAAAGAAATAGGCGCCGGCGAGCGTCGCGGCGCTCGCGCCAAGGATGATCCAGGGGATCGTCAGGGGGGAAATCCGGTCCAGCATGGGGTCATTGAAACATGAGCGGCGGGGCTTGTCGCTTGCGGCTTATGGTTGCAGGCGCTCAGAACACATAACGTAGCAGCACGAAGCCGCCGATCAGCAACGCCATGAAGGCGAAGGACAAAAGTCCGAAATAGCGGTCGATGAAGGCGCGGATGGGTTCGCCGAACCACCAGAGCAGTCCCGCGACGATGAAGAACCGCGCGCCGCGCGCGACGATGCTCGCCAGCATGAAGACCGCGAAATTCAGATGCGTCACGCCGCTCGCGATGGTGATGACCTTGTAGGGGAAGGGCGTGAAGCCGGCGACCAGAACGATCCAGACGCCATATTCGTTATAGCGCGCGGCGAAATTCGCGAAGGCGTCCTGATAGCCATAGAAGTTGAGGATGGTCTGGCCGAGCGTGTCGAAGAGGAAGTAGCCGATCGCATAGCCGAAGATGCCGCCAACGACCGAGGCGACGGTGCAGATCGCCGCGTAGGCCCAGGCCTTGTGGCGCTGGGAAAGCACCATCGGAATGAGCACGACATCAGGCGGGATCGGGAAGACCGAACTTTCGACGAAGGATACGACCGCCAGCGCCCAATGGGCGTTTCTGTGGGCGGCCAGTCGGATCGTCCAGTCATAGAGGCTGCGGAGCATGGGTTCTTCCCGTTCGCTGGCTCGGTTGCGATCCGGGTTTAGCAGGCGGAGAAGGGGAGTGTCCATCGAAGCCGCCGGAGAGGGGTAAGCCCGGGAGTGCGCGGCCGGCCCGGGTCATGATTCGGGGTTCGCGCACATTTTGTTTGATCGGCCCGGGCCGCCGACTATCATGCGCGCTCCCTTTCAGGGGCCCCTGTGGCGGAATGGTAGACGCGGCAGACTCAAAATGGCAATTCCCGCCTTTTCACCGTGGAACATAGCTGCTCTAAACCCTTATATTTATTGTCTTTTTTGAGTTTTGGGGGTACATAGGTATACATGGAAAAACGCGCCTACACGTCCTCTTAAAGAGACTAAGAAGAGACTAATTTGCCGCGCGCGCATCTCACTGACATCACGATCAAGAGTCTCAAAGCGCCGACGCAAGGGCAGCGCACATACTGGGACGATGCGCTGCCGTCCTCGGTTGCCGCGTGAGCGCCGGTGGAGCGAAGAGCTTCACGGTCATGTATGGGGAGCGTCGCAAGCGCGTCACGATCGGGCGTTATCCGCTCCTTTCGCTTGCGAAAGCGAGAGAAATTGCAAGAACGCTTCTTGCGGAAGCTACACTCAACAAACATGGCCATAACTCGATCGCATTCGAGGATGCGATCGAGGTGTTCTTCAAGATGCATTGCGCGCAAAACAACAAGCCGAGCACGGCGGCGGAAACAGAACGGCTTTTGAAACGCCACTTCTTGCCGCGCTTTCGACGCCGTCATCTGGAGGACATCACCACTGGGCAAATCGTAAACGTGATCGATAGCCTCATCGACCGGCCAGGAGAATGCAATCATGCCTTCACCGCGATCCGGACCTTCTTTCGATGGGCTTGCCGACGCCGCTACCTGCGGCACAGTCCGTGCGAAGGGTTGCAACTTCCGGCGAAGTATGTTTCGCGGACGCGCGTGCTAAGCGACGACGAACTCGTCCGCGTGTTTCGCGCAACTTCGGAACTCGGTGCCTATGGAGCAATCGTGAAGATGCTCCTCCTCACCGGGCAGCGTCTCAACGAGATCGCGTCGTTGCGGGCGGACTACATCGACACGAAAAAACAAACGATCACACTGCCTCCGGCGCTCACCAAGAACAGCCGGGAGCATACGTTCCCCTACGGTTCGATGGTGGCGCAGATGATCGCCCTTCGACCGAAGGAAGGTTTGCTCTTCCCGACGCGGAACGATACCGGCGTGTCGTACAACAATTGGTCGACGGCAAAACACGCGCTCGACAAGCTCTGTCCGATTGCAGAGCACTGGACGTTGCATGACCTGCGTCGCACCTTTGCGACGAACCTTGCTGCGCTCAAGGTGCCGCTCCATGTGGTCGAGAAACTGCTCAACCATGCCTCTGGTTCGATTTCAGGCATTGCGGCCATCTATAACCGGCATGCCTATGAGGATGAGATGCGTGAAGCCATCGCGGCGTGGGAGATGCATCTGACGGGCTTGTTGCGGACGAGATAGCTTTTTGGTCTGTCCGTGGATTGTGAGTGGTTTCAGTCGAAGGTCGGCCAGAAAACCGGCCAGATTCGACCTTTTGTTTACATTTATGTTTTTAATTCAATGGGTTGAGCGAAATTGTATTCGGCCATATCGGGGAGCGTCGTGCCGACTCAAGATCGGCCAATAGATCGGCCGAAATTTGTAGATGTCTAATATTTTTCTCTTTAGAAATAT
>JAJXZC010000043.1 GCA_021780275.1 Pseudomonadota bacterium | reverse complement strand
GTCTACAAGGTTCTGAACGCCTCTGCGTGAGGTTCTGGCGGTTCGACGCGCGGCCCTTGGCGAGAGAAGGGGATCGCGCCATCGCCCCCAACTTATTATCTTTACGGCGAGCTCTCGCGCCGCGCCAGCAGCAACAGCGCGGCGGCCTCAAAGACTTGATCAACTCCACGCGCCCGGCACACGAAACGCGCCACAGTCGGCGGCGGATGCATGCGCACCGAGGCGCCGCCGTATCAGATCTTTTCCAACGCCTCGCGTACAAGTTGTCTGTATTCATCTTCGCTCAGCTCAGGGAAGGATACGCTCTCGACCTGAACCGGCTCCTCGAATTCGAGCGCCTTTCGCTTCGGCGCGATGTATTGAGCAAGTTCACGGAACATGCTGGCTCGAATGGCGAGCGGGGTGGCCGGGTCCATGGCGATTTTCGCCATGCCCTCAATCGGGTCGCAGCCGAGCGAGGCAAGTCTTTCTTCGACGCATTTCGAGCGCTTGTTCGGCGTTCCAGCCTGACGGCCGCCTGTTTTACGACCCAGCATCGTCTAAGCCCGTCTACTTTTGAACGGAAGATATATAACTTAATTAGATAAAAAATGCAATTACAGATCGATATAGTCGATTTATTGACACTCGCCCACCATCTCGCCCCTTCCGGCGATCCGGCACGCCACTTGGCGCCGCCATCCATCGCATTCGCCTTCCGTGAAGCAGCCGGATTGTCGTCGCCGCAGCTTCGTTGGAAAATGAGGCATTGAATGTTGGATTCGTCCCCGCGTATGTCGATCAATGACACCATAAGTTGGTACGATGCGAATGCCTTGCTCCACCATTCCGACCAGGGCAGGGCCAAGGCGGAAGGCTCGATCAGCCCCGAGGAGGCGCAAACCATCGCCGCTGTCCTCGAGACGAGTCGTCGGAGCATTGAATCCGAAGAATTTGAGCAGCGGATCGCGGCGCTGGAGAGGCAACCAAAATGACGGTGACGGCCCTGAAAAGAAGGCTTTCGGCGTTGGAGCAATCTGCGGTCGAAGCAAAAGCAGGCGCACAGGACGGCGAAAAACGCCAGATGGTGGAACAATATATGCGGATCGTCGCCTATCATCTCGGAGGACAGCAGCCGAATGAACATTACGTCAAAGCTTTTATCCGCGCGCTAGATGTACATAATCGCGATCTCGGCACTATCTGGAGCGACACGATTGATGCGGTCACTCGGCTTTGCGTGAGCACCGGAAAGAGCATCACCGAACTGCACACCGAGGCGGTGCAGCCGACGCCTTGATAACTCGAGATCGTCCTCTCTGGACCACCGCCACTCTTCCCTCTGCGCCGATGGCCCGACTTTATTTTCCGTATTGGTTTCATTCTATCGCCGTCCACGAATGAGCTTATTGCGTCCCGACTGGTGGCGGGCGAACATCGACAGGTTTGTGAACTCCTTCGCGAGGGTCCAGTGACCACTCCGCATCTCAGCAAGTCTCGTTATATCGCCGGCCTACAATGCCTGCGGCGGCTGTGGCTTCTGGTGAATGAGCCTCCGCCTTATGAGCCGCCCGCGCCGGGATCTCCGTTGGACGTCGGTCAACAGATCGGAATCAAAGCTCATCTGCTTTTTCCGGGCGGCGTGCTGATCGACGAGGATCCTTGGGCGCACGCCTCCGCAACGACAAGGACAGCGACGCTGATGGCCGATGGCGCGCCGGCGATCTTCGAGGCCGCGTTCGAGCACGAAGGCGTCCGCGTTCGGGTGGACGTCATGGAGCGGTTGTCAGACGGGAGTTGGGGTCTGCGGGAGGTCAAGAGCAGCACCGGCCCGAAGGATTACTATTTCGACGACATCGCGCTTCAGGTCCATGTCCTTCGAGGTGCCGGCGTGACGGTTTCGTCGACTGAACTCATCCACGTGAATAGCGCTTATGTGCGCGGCAGTAATGGTGTCGACTGGCGCGGCTATTTCGCTCGCGTCGACGTCGCGGCTGGGGTCGAAGCTAGACTCGCCGAATTGCCGTCTCGATTGCCGGCCATGCGAGACTGTCTGGCCAATAGTCAGGCTCCATTCATCGAGCCCGGCGGCCAGTGCAATTCGCCTTACGCTTGCGAATATTGGGCGCGATGCACCGCCGATAAGCCAGTAGATTGGATCAAATACCTGCCGCGCTTGTCGGAAGCCAACGCCGCAAAGTTAAAGACGCTCGGAATCGAGGCGGTGTCCGACATCCCTGCCGGCTTTCCGCTCACGGGCGCGCAAGCGGCTATGCGCGAGGCGATCATCAGCGGTCAGCCTTACGTGACGAAGAATTTGCCGCGTCTCCTGCGGCCTTTCGGGCCGCCGGCCCTCTACCTTGATTTTGAAGCGATGGCCCCGCCCATCCCTCTCTATGAAGGAACGAGGCCTTATCAGATCCTGCCGTTCCAATGGTCCCTGCATGAAATCGACGGCGCAGGAATGCTCACGCACAAAGAATTTCTCGCCGACGGCTCAGACGATCCACGCCGGCAGTTCGCAGAAACCTTGATCAACGCGTTGTGCGGATCCGACTCGCCGATCATTGTCTATTCGGCATATGAGCAAACGCGCCTGCGTGAGATTGCCGAGGTCTTCCCCGATCTTCGCCCATCGCTAGAGGCCGTAATCGCCCGCTTGGCCGATTTGCTGCCCGTCGTTCGCGGTGGGGTCTATCTTGCTGCGTTTGACTTCAGCTTTTCCATCAAGAAAGTCGCGCCGGCTTTATGTCCAGATTTCACCTATGACGACCTCGATGGCGTCGCCGACGGCGGAGCTGCTTCGACCGCGTTCCTTCAGATCGCCAGCGGCGCGCTCGACGCAGCGGATGAAATGGCGCGGCTGCGACAACAGCTCCTCGCTTATTGCGAGCGCGACACCTTCGCTATGGTGAAAGCGCACGAAGCTCTGCGGGTTCTCGCCACCGACGGCGACCGTCAGGCGAATGGGCCGGACCTCAGCTTGGCGAAACCAGAAGGCGTTGCTTCCAAAGCCGGACAGGCTCATCATCACGATGAAAAATAAGAATTGAAAGGCGCTCACATGTCGGAGGGCAATGAAAGGAATTTTGCGGCGTTCGAGTCGTATATGGGGGCGCTCGATGTATTGATCGACGCCATGTCGAGGCGTGACGTCGATAAGTCGAACGAAGCCGTGACGGTCATGTTAACGAGGGCAGTGGATTTGTGGGGACCTAATTCGGGGTCCGACCGATCGATTATGCAGCAATTCTTCCCCGTTATGGACCGAATTAAAACTCACATCGACAATGGGGATTTCGAGGCCGCAACGCGACAAGCCAAGCTGTTCAAGACGCAAATTGGCGAAATTCAATTGGATGCGGCAAAATCGGAAGGCAACCTCGCAAACACCGGGAGGGCAGAGCCCACCGCGAACTCCGCGACGAAGCCCAACAAGCATACCGCCGAATCATTGCAAGCTCTCGGGTTCAAGGTGGTCAAGCCATCTGGTCGCGGATTCATTCTGCCTATGGGGCGGCCGTCAGACCCAAAACACGGCGCAGATGCCAACAATTCCGAAGGTGAGGCAGATTGATCACGTCCGGGGTCGCTCTGACGTCACCGTTGTCGGGCGGACTGATCAACAAGCGTGGTCCATGAATCGGGCGCTTGGCGCCACAAGCGAGAGCCTCGGGTATGATCAAACCCCGTTTGCCGGCTTGGGACCGCCCGCCTTGTTGCTTTCGAACTGAACAGCTGATTGGGGCTGTTGCGACGACCTCGCAAAACAGGAGCGGGAGATACGATTTGAGACACGAGCGAGGAAATTTTCTTTAATGACCGTCCCGATACTTTCCTTTTGGGGAAAAGCCTCAACCGAAACCGATCGTCCTGGATACCATCCGCTAGTTTGGCACAGTCTGGATGTCGCCGCATCGCTTGAGCTTCTTCTCGGTCTTTACCCCGCGCCCTTGCGGGCTTTGGACAATTACGCCGGCGCCGGACTTGATGCCGTACGAGCTTTTCTCCTGCGTCTCGCCTGCCTCCACGATATCGGCAAATTCGCGCTAGGGTTTCAGTCGAAGGCGGCCGAATTTTTTCCTGCAGCTCTGGGCGTGTTGCCGGATCAACCGCCGCTCGGCGATCATACAGCAATTGGGTTTCGACTGCTCACACGAGAGTTCGCGAACAAGCTCAAGGTTCTCGCACCGAACATCGACGGCTTCGGCTGGAGCGCTTTGTTGCTGCCCGTGTGCGCGCATCACGGTCGGCCGCTGCTTTTGCACCAGATCGACGCGGCGTTGCGCATGCCGCTCGCCGATATCGGTTTACCCGCCGTGGAAGCGGCGGGTGAATTGATCCAGCTTGCGACCCAATTGATCGAAGGGCCGCCGTTTTCGGCGCAGCTTTCAGATAAAGACGCCAAACGCGTCTCCTGGCTCATCGCGGGCGCGATCAATCTCGCGGACTGGATCGGCTCCAACCAAACGTATTTCTGCTATGAGCCTCCCGGCGATATCCCCAGCTATTGGGACAGCGTCGCACGGCCACGCGCGAAAGAGGCGCTTGCGGCGGCGGGCCTCGCCATCGCCAAGACGTCACCGCGAACCGGCTATGCCGAGTTGACCGGTTCGAGCCGTCCTCCAAGTCCCCTTCAGGTATTTGCCGCCGAGGCCCCGCTCGCTCAGGGGCCGCAAATGTTCCTGATCGAGGACATGACCGGCGCCGGCAAAACCGAAGCCGCACTGATATTGGCGCAGAGATTGATGCTCTCGGGGCAAGGCGACGGCCTGTTTGTCGCGCTGCCGACGATGGCGACCGCCAATGCGATTTATGATCGCCTCGGTCCGATTTACCGCCGGTTGTTCGTCGACGACGCCAAGCCATCGCTCTGTCTGGCGCACGGCGCCAGCCGGTGGCATCAAGGCTTTCAGGATTCGATTCTGGATTTCCGCGAGGTCGGCGTTCCGAGTTATGGCGGTGGCGGGGATGACAACCGGACGGCTTCCGCAGCCTGTGCGGCGTGGATCGCCGATGATCGGCGCCGCGCGTTTTTCGCCAATGTCGGCGTCGGCACGATCGACCAGGCGTTTTTGGCGGTTCTGCCATCCAAGTTCGCGGCCTTGCGGCAATTCGCCCTCTCGCGCCGTATCCTGATTGTCGACGAGGCGCATGCCTATGGCGCTTATGAAGGTGTCGAACTGGAGCGCTTGTTGACGTTCCATGCCGCGCACGGCGGATCGGCCATCGTGCTTTCGGCGACGCTGCCGGAAATAGTCAAGGCCAAATTGAACAAGGCCTTTCGCCTTGGCCTTGGGCTTTATTCTCACCCACTTTCCTGGCCCGACGACTACCCGTCGGCCACACGAATCGAGGCCGGGCAACCAGAATTCGCGGCAATTCAACCGCGCTCCGATCTCCCGCGCAAAACGCCGGTGGCCCGGCTAGAGAATGACGACGAGGCCCTGGCGCAAATCGTTTCGACGGCGGGCGCAGGCGGATGCGCCGCCTATATCCGGAACACGGTCGACGACGTGCTTCGCGCCGATGCGGCGCTGCGATCACGGGGCCTTGATCCGCTGGTCTTCCACGCCCGGTTCGCCATGTGCGACAGGCAGGAAATCGAGAGAGAGGTTTTACGCCTGTTTGGGCCACAATCCACGCCCGAATTGCGCGCCGGGCGCATCCTTCTTGCCAGTCAGGTTGCCGAACAGTCGCTGGATTTCGACGTCGACGACCTCGTGAGCGACCTTGCTCCCATCGATCTGCTGATTCAGCGCGCGGGCCGCCTGTGGCGGCATAACCGGGCTTTTCGCCCGGTTTCGAGTCCTTCGGTTGGGGTGGTTTCGCCCGCTCCGGATCCAGACGCGGATCCGGATTGGTTTCGGCGCGCGTTTCCGAAAGCGGCGTATGTCTACGCCAATCACGCGCTGCTGTGGCGTGGCGCGAAAAGTCTGTTCGAAGCTGGCGAAATCGATGCGCCCAATGGCGTGCGCGCCTTGATTGAGAGCGTCTATGGCCCAGGGTCGCTCGACGACGCGCCCAAGGGGCTCGAGGGGCGCCGCAGCGCAGCGGAAGGCAAGGCGGCAGCGGATGTCGCCATCGCGCATATGAACCTTCTGCAGTGGGAGAACGGCTACTGCTCGGATTTCGGCGATTGGGAGGCTGACGTCCTGACGCCGACCCGGCTTGGCCAAGCGCGCACGACACTGCGGCTGGCTCTGTGGTGCGACGGTCGGCTGACCCCCTGGGCGGGCGTGCCGGAAAACAGCACGCCCGGCTCCACGAGGCGAGCATGGGCGCGATCGGAGGTTTCGATTGCGGAACGGCGCGGACGGACCCGGGGCGCCTATCCCACGGAGGTGGAACAGGCGGCGGCCGCTTTGGAACGGCCTTGGCGAGATTTTGGTGAAAAGGCGGTCATCTTGCCGCTGAAGCCCGCCAACGATGGATTTGCGGGCATTCTGAACGATGGAAAACGCGAAATCGAGGTCAGTTACGACCGGCGAAGGGGGCTCCGTTTTGGCGCGGCGGAATGACCGACCGCATCTTGCGCGGGACTGGAGAAGGGTTA
Source organism: Pseudomonadota bacterium (assembly GCA_021780275.1). Next base: position 270 of record JAJXZC010000043.1, on the reverse strand, counting down.
ATTTCGGATGCGATTTGACCGTTGCGGTCGATCGGAACATTTCGTGAATTTTCGGTGCGCTGTTTGAAAACGTGAAACGACTTTGAATACAACGGCATCCAGCAAGAGTGCTCCCCGCGCATGCGGGGCTGAACCGACGTTATTGCCGCCGACCGCCCAACCCGTCCCGTGCTCCCCGCGCATGCGGGGCTGAACCGCCGGCCCCTCAACCGGCGCTTTGACCGGCTGAGTGCTCCCCGCGCATGCGGGGCTGAACCGCCTCCGAGCCAT
>JAJXZC010000524.1 GCA_021780275.1 Pseudomonadota bacterium | reverse complement strand
CCCCACATCCGTCCCTGCGTATCCCAGTCGAAGCCGACGGTGTTGCGAAGGCCTTCGGCATAGATTTCCGCGACCTTGTCGTCCGGGCGGAAGCGCAGGATGGCGGCGCGTCGATTGTCCTTTTCGATGCAAACATTGCAGGACGATCCGACGCTCACATACATCCAGCCGTCCGGCCCCATGCGTAGCGTGCGCGACCAATGGTTTCCGTCGGCCGGGAGGCCGGTGATGATGCGCTCGACGGCGCCGGTGAGCATGCCGGTCGCTTCGTCGAAGGGAACGCGCAGGATCGCGTCGGTCTCGGCGACATAGAGGTAGCCCCCGTGAATTTCGATGCCGTGCGGACGGTTGAGGCCGGTGAGCAGCGCGCGGATCGCGCCACCGCGACCCGTCTTTTTCGTGTCGCGTCCGATCAGCGCTATCTCGCCCTTGCGCGGGATCGAGACCAGGAGATCGCCGCCGCTCGTCCAGCGCATGATGCGCGGCTGTCCGAGGCCGACCGCATAGCGGTTTATCTGGAAGCCGTCCGGCAGATGCAGTCTTTCCTGCAGCGTTCTGTCAGGCGCCGCGTCCGTTCCCCAGTTGAGGACGTCATTGGGCATCGGCGCATTGATGGTCCAGGCCGAGGGCCAGAGCTGATATGCGGCGGCGGCCGGAAGCCCGATCAGGACGAGAAGGCTGAAGAAGACTTTTCGCAGCATCCGGTGCTCCCTGTCTCCATGCGCTTCGCGGGAAGGCGCGGGACTATTTCCGTTCCGGCGAGGCTTCTTTGCCTGTGCCCGCCGTCTTGCCGACCGCCGCACCATCTTGCTGCGCGGCGAGGAAGTCGAGGATAAGGCCGCTTACCAGAGGCACACGCGAATATTCGATACTGTGCCCAAGGCCGGGATAGGAGTGGAGCTGGGCGCGGGGCATCAGCGTCATCAGCTTTTGCGAGGCGGCGAAGGGCACTGTTTCGTCAGCCTCGCCCCAGATGACGAGGACAGGCCGTTCCGACCGCCCGGCTTCGGCATAGGCGGCATCCGCGCTGTCGAGCGGGTAGTGGCGGATGGTTGAAACCAGCGCTTCGCCATAACCGCGATAGTCCATCTGACGATCGAAATCGGCAAGGAAGCGGATGGGATCGGGCGCGGCTTTGGCTTCCTCGGCGGCGATGCTGTGGAAAATCCGCAGGCCGAACATGCGCGCGACCCATTCCCCGATGACCGGGCGGGCAAGAATGCTTTCCTTGAGCTTTGGCGAAATGCCAAGCCCCGCGGGTGCGATGAGCGTCAGCGAGCGGACACGCTCCGGATGACGGGCGGCAAAGATGACGGCGGCGGCGCCACCCATCGAATAGCCGACGAAATGGGCGGGCGCCGTAAGGCCGAGCTTGTCCGTCAGGTTGAGGATCAGCCGGTCCGTAAGGTTGGCGTCATAGTCGATGGCGGGCCGGTCCGAGAGCCCGCGGCCGTAATTGTCGAAGGCAAGGACGCGGTAGCCCGCATCCGTCAGCGGCTTCACATAGTCGTCGAAAACGAAGGATGGCAGCGAAAAGCCGTGGATGAGCACCACGAGCGGGCCGTTTGCCGGCCCTTCGAGCCGGTAATGCACCGTGCCGTCCGGGAGTTCGATGAAGGCATGGGCAATGCCCTGCTGCTGGAGGAGGGCGCGCGAGGCGGCATCCAGCGCGGGCCTGGCGCGCCCCGCAGCCCAATAGAATACCAGCAGGATCAGGAGGACCGCGGCCACAGCCGCGGCCACGCCTTTGAGGATCGCCATTCTTTGTCGTCTCCGCCTCCGCCGCGACGCAGCGGACGGCTGGGCATTCTAGAGAGTCCCGCCTGTTGCCACAAATGCGGACAGGTCTTGTTCGTCTTCGGGTCTTGCGGGGGCGGGCGAGTGCAGGCTTGATGCTCGCCAGCAAATAAGGAATGCGCTGGCGACTGCAACCGGCGCCCGAATCGAAAACAGGAAGGACACTATGACTAACGCATTCAAGGACAAGGTGCTCGCGGGCAAGGTCGTCTTCGTCGCCGGCGCCTCGAGCGGCATCAATCTCGGCATCGCGCAGCATTTCGCGCGGGCTGGCGCCAAGGTCGCCATCATAAGCCGCAGCCATGACAAGATCACGGCAGCGGCAAAGACCATCACCGACGAAGGCTTTGAGGCGATCGGCATGGCCGCCGATGTGCGCGATTTCGACTCCGTCGACGCGGCGCTGAAGGCCACGCATGACAAGTTCGGCAAGATCGACGTCGTGATTTCGGGCGCGGCGGGCAATTTCGTCGCTCCGGCGCTCGGCATGTCGTCCAACGGCTTCAAGACCGTCGTCGACATCGACCTCATCGGCACGTTCCATGTGCTGCGCGCGTCGTTCCAGTATCTGAACCGTCCGGGCGCCTCGCTCATCTCGATCACCGCGCCGCAGGCGATCAACCCCTCCATGTTCCAGGCTCATGTGTGTGCCGCCAAGGCGGGCATCAACATGCTGACGAAGTGCCTCGCCATGGAGTGGGGCCCGGCTGGCGTTCGCGTCAATGCGATCTCGCCCGGACCGATCGCCGACACGGAAGGAATGGCCCGTCTCGCGCCGACGCCGGAAGCCGAAGCGCATGTGAAGGCGCGCCTCGCGCTTCGCGACTACGGCACCAAGACTGACGTTGCGGACATGGCGCTTTTCCTGTCGACCGACAATGCCAAATACATCACCGGCACGATCATCGACGTCGATGGCGGAACGAAGCTCGGCGATGCGGGCGCGAACGCGCTGGCCGCGTTCAGCTGATCGCCTGATCCGGTCCCGGTCGGCGCCCTTGCGTGGCTCTTGCCCTACGATTTTATGAGGCTAGGCTTGCTCTCATAAAAATAACGGGGAGGAAAACCATGTATGCAAGGGCGCCGATACCCACATCCGAATTCGAATGTCTGCGCTACGAGGTTCGCGATCATGTCGCGGTGATCACGATCAATCGGCCTGAGCGTCGCAATGCGCTCAACCGCCGGGCTTACGACGAAGTCGAATGTGCCTTCCGCGCGGCAGCTGCCGATGGGCAGGTGCGTTGCGTCGTCATCACCGGCGTCGATCCCGCCTTCTGCTCGGGCGAGGATGTGAAGGAGATGATGACGGGCGAGCAGCACGATGCAAGCGTGGCGAGCCTCACCCGCATCAGGCCGGAGCCGACGCCCGCCGCTGTCGCCGCGCTCGAATGCGACCGGCCGGTGATCGCCGCGATCAACGGGTCGGCGGTCGGCTGGGGCATGGAGCTTTCGCTTTTTGCCGATATACGCATTGCGTCCGAGCAGGCGAAATTCGGCGAGCTGTTCATCAAGCGCGGACTTATCTCCGATATAGGCGGACTGTGGCGTCTGCCGGCCATTGTCGGCCCCGCCAAGGCGGCGGAACTTCTCTTCACCGGCGATATCATCGACGCGCAGGAAGCCTTGCGCATCGGCCTTGTCACCGAGGTCACGCCGCATGCGCAACTGATGGAGCGGGCCATGGCGATGGCGGGCCGCATCGCGGTCAATCCGCCGCTCGCACTTCGCTACATGAAAGAAGGGCTGCGCCGCACCGCCTATGGCGATCTGCGCGAAATCGGAAGCTGGGTCAGCGGCACGCTGGGCCGCCTCTTCCAGACCGAGGATCATCGCGAGGGCGTCGCGAGCTTCATCGAAAAGCGGGCGCCGGTTTTCAAGGGACGTTGAGGAAAGTATGGCTCTGTTCTTCGATCAGGAATGGTTCGACACGAAGCTCAAGGCGAAGGGCAGGACGCGGGAGGATGTTGCCGCCGCGCTCCGGCTTTCCCGCGAGGAAGTGGACGAGGTCTTCAAGGATCAGCGGGAACTTTCGCCCAATCATGTGACGATGCTGGCGCGGCTTCTGGAGGAGCCCGTCACCGAAGTCGTGTCACGTGCCGGGATCGCTACGCCGACGCCAGCGCCAAAATCGCCAGGCGACGGCGCGGCGGTTCTGGCGAAGCTCGAAGAAATGGAACAGCGTCTCATCCGCATGGAGAGAGCGATTGCGGATCTGCAATCGCTCATCCTTGCGACGCGTCCGCTCGGCTGACCTCAGACGCTCAGAATTTTCGATCTACCATCCGCAGACGGAGAGTTTCGGCAAGAAGGTCGGGCAGCATATCCGCCGTGATATAGGCGCTGGTTGCGCGCTGCCGCTTGCGGTCCTTGCGCAGGGGTGAGCGGGCCCAGGGAAAGCTCTGATCGACATATTGCGCGAGGAATGCAGCGACCGGGCGAAAGCTCTGCGGCGCACGCGTGTCGGACATGGATGCGCGCAAGGGTGCAGGCTGGGCCTCGACGCCCTGCAGCGCCTGCGCGCGCGGCGATCCGTTCCTTCCGGTGGAAGGCGTTTGCGCCGATGTGCCGATACGCCTGATTTCCATGTCTTCGTCTGTTCCGCTCGCATGTCTCCTGCTGTGAAAGGGAGCAAGAAACCTGCCACAACGTGCCGCGGTTCCATTAACCACGCTTGTTAAAACTTTAGTCGCCACGTCGCTTGGTGGAATCTTAAGACCTCACGCCGAAACTGCAACCTGCTCAACGGATCGCCCAGAAGGGCGCGATGGCAACGGAACGCCGGATCATTCGAGCAGGTGAGGCCAAGACGTGGATAGTGATACCTTCAGGCCCGGTCTTAAGCCGGAAAACGCGCCGACGCGACGGTCGACCGATGTCGTCAGCGCCGTTGGCGACGTCGCCTATCGCTGGTCCCTCAGGGACGACCTGATCGAGTGGGGCGAGGGCGTCGAGCCGCTGCTCGGCGTGGCCAATCCCGAATGCGTCGAGACAGGCCGCGCCTTTGGTGCCCGGTCGGTGTCCCAAAAAGGGGCAAGCCGTTATGAGACGGTGATGTATTCGCGCGAAAGCGACGACGGCGCCGGCGTGCGCTACGAAATCGAATATCAGCTTATGGACGATTACGGCGGCTTGCGCTGGGTCGAAGACCGTGGCCGGTGGTTCGGCGATGCCGATGGCAAACCGGAGGTCGCGGTGGGCGTTCTGCGCGCTATCGACCAGCGCCGCGTGCGCGACGACCAGCTCGTTCGTCTGTCGACCTTCGACGAACTCACCGGGCTTCTCAATCGCGTCCGCCTGAAAGGCGAGCTCTCCGACGTCGTGACGCAGGCGCGGACGTCCGGTGCGTTTCTGCTGCTCGCCGTCGACAATCTCGCGCGGATAAATGATTCCTACGGCTTCGATGTCGGCGATGAAGTCATCGTCGGCGTCGCCGAGCGTCTGGTCGGTCTTTCACGCAAGGCAGACGCGCTGGGCCGCTATTCCGGCAACAAGTTCGGCGTTGTGCTCAGGAATTGCAGCCAGGATCGGCTTGCCGCCATTGCCGAGCGATTGCTCGCCTCCGTGCGCGACCAGGTGATCAGGACATCGCGCGGACCTGTCGCGATCACCATGTCCGCAGGCTGCGTTTCGCTGCCCTTCCACGCGCAGACGGTCGAAGCGGCGCTTGCCCATGCGGAAGAAGCGCTTATGTCCGCCAAGCAGATGCATCGCGACAGCTATGTGATCTACGCGCCCTCGCGCGAGCGCGAGAAGACGCGCCAGCGCAATATCGACATTGCGGATGAGCTGATATCCGCGCTGAACGACCGCCGCATTTGTCTTGCCTATCAGCCCATCTTCTCATCGCAGTCGGGTGAGGCGGAATTCTATGAATGCCTGATCCGTCTCGTGCGAGAGGACGGCAATATCATCGCGGCTGGCAATTTCGTGCCTATTGCGGAAAAGCTCGGCCTTATCGGGCTCCTCGACTATCGCGTCATGGAACTGGCGATGGATACGCTGCGCGCGCGGCCCGACGTGAAGCTCGCGCTCAATGTGTCGGGCCGGACGACGAGCGATCGCATGTGGCTTGACGCGCTCGTTGCGCAGCTACGCACCGACCGCAGCCTCGCGACACGCCTCTGCGTCGAGATCACAGAAACGGTGGCCATTCATGACATCGCGGAAACGGCCGGCTTCGTTTCGCGCCTTCGCGATCTCGGTTGCCAGATTGCCATCGACGATTTCGGCGCGGGCTATACGTCGTTCCGCAATCTGCGCGCCCTCGATGTCGATCTCGTGAAGATCGACGGCTCTTTCGTGCAGAACCTTCTCGAGAACCGGGATAATCAGTTCTTCGTGAAGACTCTGGTCGAGCTTGCGCATAATTTCAATCTGCCCACCGTCGCCGAGTGGGTCAGCAATGCGGATGAAGTCTCGATGCTGCGCGATCTCGGCGTCGAATATCTGCAGGGCTTCTATCTGGGCGAGCCGCTGCTCGCGCTGCCGGAAGAGACGGCGCGATCCACCGCGCGCGCCTGATCCGCTTTTCGGGCCCGGCGTCGAAGCCTACTTCTTGACGAGGGATTCGAGCTGTGTCTGCATGGCGGACATCTGCCGCTTCAGTTCCTCGATCTCGCGCTCTCTCGCATTCGGCTCCGCTTCGCTTCCGGCAGGCTCGACGGCGGGTTCTTCGCCTTCCGGGCGCGGAGATTTCGTGCGCGGCGAGAAGGGCGAGAACATGCGCATGGCGCTGTCGAACATGGCAAAGTTCTGGCGGATCTGATCTTCGAACTGGCCGAGGCGCGGGCCGCCGGTGAAGGCGCTGGCGATCTTCGAGCGCATCTTCTCCTGCTCGCGCGAGAAGGCGTCCATGCTGAGTTCGAGATAGGAAGGAATGAATCCCTGAAGGCCGTCGCCGTAGAAACGGATGATCTGGCGCAGGAACTTTATGGGCAGGAGGTTCTGGCCGCTCTTGCCTTCTTCTTCGAAAATAATCTGGGCGAGAACGGAGCGCGTGATGTCTTCGTTCGTCTTCGCATCATGCACGACG
>JAJXZC010000501.1 GCA_021780275.1 Pseudomonadota bacterium | reverse complement strand
CAGCTCGATCAGTTGGTCGGGAACCTCGGTGATGAATTCATGGCGGACCATGGTGCCGGTCTTGACCAGCGGGTCGGTGGAGAACAGGCGCCAGCCATAGCTCGCCGCGCCGAGGAACATCCAGCCGCGCAGGCAGTAAAGCTCGCCGTCTCTCTCCGGCATGAACTTCTCGACGATGTAGTCGGGGTTGTCCCATATCCAGCGCGGTACCTGGCGGATCGACGGCAGGACCGGATAGGTTCGATCCGGCAGCCTGTGGGCGATGCGCCAGGAAAAGCCGGCAACCCTCTTGCGGATGCGGCCCGATATCGAATGGCAGCCACGCTGCTCCGGCAGGCCGAAATGATTGAGGTTGGTTTTTACGATGACCTGCCCATCCCAGTCGGAGTCCGGGCGCACTTCGAGAGACGAGAATAGCCGCTTCGAAATATCGAGGACGCTCCCATTAATCACCCGAACTCCTTGAGGGGGCGTCGGAACGTCCTCTGGCTCAAGGCGCGTGCGATCGATATGAAGAACGCACATCTCTGCTTCCGGCGCATAGGTGGACCCCGTAACGCTCGCGATATCTCGCTCGCGCCAGATGTCAGTCAACACTTGCAGTACGGAAGATTGCGGCAAGTGCCCTGACGTGCAGGCAATGCTGATTAGGGGCATGTCTTCAAAACACGTCGGTCAAAAAGGAAAATAATCGAGTAGACGATTCAGGTCTTCGACAATCTTTGAAGTATAAATCCGATTGTCCTGCTCACCGAACTTTTAATCAGCCTTATTTGTAAGCGTACATTTTCATGTGCGCGGTTATTGCCTTCTCAGTCCCCGATATATGACGCCCCAAAGCCCGCGTTCTTCTCGCGCCAGTTTTGAAAATTCCATGTATCCTGAAGGCTCCTCTCATGCGGGCGCTACATGATTGTCTTCGTTACGAGCCGTGGCCATGAATATACCGTCGCGAGTCTCGTTGGCGGCAAGTTCGGCTTTCCGACGCCTGTTATCGAAGTTGTGAGTTACGAGCGGCTGCTGCGAACTGGTCGGGTTCGCCGAGCGACATATGTATTCACCGACATCGAGCGCCTCTCGCCTTGGGAATTGAGAGCGGCGGCGGATTTGTTCAGGGCCTTGTCCGATGCGGGGCTTCGCTGCCTGAACGATCCGGCTCGGGTCAAATCTCGTGTGGAATTGCTGCGCGCGCTTCATCGCGCCGGAATCAATCCGTTCGATGTCTATCGTGCCGACGAGCAACCGCAACCGGAACGATTTCCGGTATTCCTGCGGTTCGAGACCGATCATGGCTGGCCGCTGTCCGAACTTCTGGAAGACCAGAAAAGTCTCGAAGCGGCGCTGGAAGCGTTGCGTCGGGCCGGCACATCGTTGCGCGGCGTGATCGTGGTCGAGCATTGCCCTGGACCCTATGCACAAGGGCTCTGGCATAAATGGGGCACTTTCCGTGTTGGGTCGGCCATATCGGTCGATCACATCTCGGTCGACGACAAATGGCTGGTCAAATATGGCGACTGGGACAAGCTCACGGATGAGGTTGTTGCAGACGAGCACGACGCCGTCGCGTCCAATCGCTTCGCGACCGATTTGCAGAAGGCTTTCGATATAGCGGGCATGGATTTCGGCCGAGCGGATCACGCGACGGTCGGTGGACGAACGGTTATCTATGAGATCAATACCAATCCCAATATCGGGCGTTATGTGCCGGACCCGAAACCTCTCCGTCTGCGGACGCAGACCATTGGGCGCGAGCGTCTGGCGCGGGCGTTGGAGGCAATCGATACGAGGGGTGGTGGAAATGTCGCTGTAACGCCGACGCCACTTCTGAGGAAATGGCGCCGTTGGCATTTCGGCTTTCTTTCACCGAGGCGGCCTTGATGGCCGGGGTGAAATGCGAGAGGCCAGACTTGAGCCGCGGCATCTGCCCGAAGGGCTTGGGCCTTCACGGCGCGACGTCCGGCCTCGTCGCGAGCAGATCAGAAAGAAGCAACCGGCGGCGGCGGCGGCGGTCCGAGCGGCTTTCTCGTCATCACAGGAGTCTTCGATGCAGTTGAAATCGACATCTTACATTTTCCCAAAATGAATCAGTTGGGCTGAGCGGGCCCAATATGTTCAGCTGCTCTGTTTTTCAGTTTAGGCCAATCATGTTTACTGTCCAGACCTGAGGCTCGGCAACATGCTCCACTTTGTGGCTGTCGGGTTTGGCGGTGGAGGAGAGCGATATGCCGGAGCAGGATATTGAAGCGGGCAAGTTCAGCCGTCTCATCTGCTATCGTCTGCGCGATCTGGCCCCGGAAATCGTTCCGGGTCGTCCAGAGCGCGGCTGGATGAACGCCACGGATGAACGCTTCGCCTATCGTTGTCTGCCGCTGACCATCGCAAATTCGTTCGGATGGGAGTTGCTCCTGCCCGCGAATGTGACGGCGGAGTGGAATGGCGGGGCTGGGCTCGACGACATCTCGGTCGAGGTCGATGACGAGGCGTGGTCCGGCGGCAAGCTCGCCGTTTCCCATTTCGGCCATGGCGTGCTCACGTTTCAGACGGGCTATCTCTTTCGCACCGATCCCGCTGCGGGGCTTCTGGTGCGCGGCGTGCCGAACTGGCCGCGCGACGGCATCGCACCGCTAGAAGGTCTGGTCGAAACCGACTGGCTGCCCTTCTCCTTCACCATGAACTGGCAGTTCACGCGACCGGGCCGCGTCGATTTCGGAAGGGGCGAGCCCTTCTGCTTCATTTCGCCTGTCGGATATCGAGCGCTCGATATGCTGGTTCCGGAAATTGCCGACATCGCCGACGCGCCGGAAGAGAGACGACACTTTGAAACCTGGTCAAAAGAGCGGCTCGACTTCAACGAGCGGCTGAAGCGCGAAGAGCCCGACGCGGTTCGTCAGGGTTGGCAGAAATGGTATATCCGGGGACAGAGCCCGAGTGGCGCGCCGGTCAGCACCCTTCATATGTCGAAGCTCCGCCTCGCCGATCCGCGTGGCGGCGGAGACTGAATGCGCGCCTAGACGTTGCGCCCGCCTGCCGCCTGCCGGAGCGCGTAGGGATCCGTGATTTTCAGCAAGCCGGAGCCGAGCTGGATGAAGCCCGAGCGGCGGAACTTGCTGATGACGCGGCTCACATGCACCTGGGTGAGCCCGAGCATGTCGGCAATGTGCTGCTGACGAATGGGGAAGTGGAAGGAAAAGCCGCCCTCGCCGCTCCATCCGCTTCGCGTGGCCATATGAAGCAGGAAGCGCGCGATCCGCTCTTCCGAGGTGCGCCGTCCGAGATCGACGATCTGCGCCTCGCGGGCCTCTTTCTCCGAGACGATGAGATCCAGAAAGCAGTGAAGCGCGGCTAGATCACTCCGAATGAATTGCTGCAGCGCTTTCTTGTCGAAAAGGCAGAGCCGGACCGGCGTGAGCGCCTGCACGGAGAAATGTGCCGTGTCCCTCACAACGAATGAGGTGGCGACGAAGTCGCCCGGCATGCCGACAGAAAGGATCTGCCGTCGACCGTCGGTTGCCGTGACGTAGCGGAAGGTCATGCCTTCGCGAATGATCGCCAGATGCCGGGCCTGATCCTTAGCGCGATAGATGTGCTGCCGTGCACGGATCGACGTTTCGCGCGGCTCTACCTCAGGGTTGGATTTGCGGCCCTGCTGAAGGATCGAGCAGAAACCCTGATCGCGCAAATGGCAGCTGTTGCAGCCGCTCCACTCCGAGTCGTTACCTCGGGATCTCGGACTCTCGGCGGGGGATACCGTCCGTCTCGACTCAGGCGAACTCGGGCTCATAAATACATACCGCAGCGGGATTGAAGAGTGGGAGATGTGTATCGCGCATACAGGGTCGAGACAAAATTCCCAATCAAAGATTATCGGTCTTCGCTCCATGACGACAGGTAAAAACCTCCATTTTCGTCGGTCTGAAGACTTTTAATCCGTGTACTATTCTTTTTATTACATAGATTATAAACCCGAATTATAAACAATAGTAAGTAGTTAAAAATTTCATTACTTGAGAAATTAACCAATATTTGGGACGTGCGAAATAAAGTCGCACCAAGTTGAGTATCGGAGAGCGCGTTTCTGAAGACATTTGTTTTAGCGATCAAGGTGGGGATATGGAAAGCACGACAACATCGACGGACCGCGAGGGCCGCCTGCGGTTCATGGAGATCGATGCGGAAGTCAGCAAGACGCTGCGCGAATTGTGGCACATCATCGAGCCCCGGCTCCCCAATGTGCTGGATGGTTTCTATGCGCATCTCCTGTCCAGCCCCGCGCTCGCGAAACTTGTCGGCAATCAGTCGAGCCGGTTGAAGCAGGCGCAGGGCAGCCACTGGGCGCGCCTCTTCGATGGCAAGTTCGACGAAACCTATATGGATGGCGTGCGGACCATCGGCCTTGTTCACAGCCGTATCGGCCTTGAGCCGCGCTGGTATATCGGCGGCTACAAATATGTCCTCAATCGCCTCGTCGAGGTCGTGGTCAGCAAATACCGCTTTTCGCCCGGCCGCACGGCGAAGGCCATCTCGGCGCTCAATGCAGCCGTCATGCTCGACATGGATCTCGCAATTTCCGTCTATCAGGAAGCCGTGATGATCGAGCGCGCCCAGAGACAGAGGGAACTCGAGGGTGCAATTGCGAATTTCGAAACGGTGATGGAGGGTGTCGTTGGCTCCGTCTCTGCGGCGGCGACAGACATGCAGGATGCCGCCCAGTCGATGACGGTCAATGCCGACCAGACGAGCGAGCGGACGACCGCCGTGGCCGCTGCCTCCGAGCAGGCGTCGGCAAACGTGCAGACGGTCGCAACCGCGAGCGACGAGCTTTCGAGCTCCATCTCCGAGATCGGCCGGCAGGCGGCGCTCTCGACCAGGATCGCGAGCCAGGCCGTCGAGGAAGCGCACAAGACCGATCAGAAGGTGCAGGGCCTTGCGGCCGCCGCACAGCGGATCGGCGATGTGGTAACGCTCATCAACGATATAGCGGCGCAGACCAATCTCCTCGCGCTCAACGCCACCATTGAGGCGGCGCGCGCGGGCGAGGCGGGCAAGGGCTTTGCGGTGGTGGCCTCCGAAGTGAAGGGGCTCGCCAACCAGACAGCCAAGGCGACTGAGGAAATCGCTGATCAGGTCAAGGCCATGCAGACCGCGACGACCGAGTCAGTCGATGCGATCGGCTCGATCGAGCGCGTCATCACGGAGATGAACGAAATCGCCGCCGCCATCGCGGCCGCTGTGGAAGAGCAGAACGCTGCGACGCAGGAGATTGCGCGCAACGTTCAGGAAGCCGCCCACGGCACCGAAGACGTTTCATCGAACATCGCGGGTGTCGCGCAAGCCGCATCCGAAACAGGCGCCGCCGCGGCGCAGGTACGCGGCTCGGCGGGACTCCTCGCCGAACAGGCCCAGACATTGAAGCGAGAGGTGGACGCGTTTCTTGCCCGTGCACGCGCGGCCTGAGCGCCGACGCGTCAATCTCACAGCGAGGGGGAGCAGGATGTCCAAGCTGAGCAATCTCGGTCTTCTGACGCCGCCGGTCTTCGTCTTCGACCAGGCCAGCGGCGCCCTCCTCTCGCTGAGCGCGGGCGGCGAGACGCTCCTCACGGCCCTCGGCCTGGCGCCGGACGACCGCCCGAGTCTCTCGCAGCTCGAGCAACGCATCGCGGCGGAAGGGCAATTGATCGGAACGTCTCTTCCCCGCTTGGATAATGACGAGAGCATGCGCGAGCTTCGCCGCACATGCCTCACTCCCGGCGGGGCGACCGTCAGCATGGTCCGCATGTGGTCAAAAAGCGCCGAAACGGTTCTTGTCGTGGATATCGCGGCGCCGCGCCACGAGGGGGCGAGTGAAGTGGACGTCCTGCGGCACCGCTTCGCCGATCTTCTCGACACGGCGGGCGATGCGATCCTCTCGATCGATGCCGAACAGAACATTGTGCTGTTCAACCGCCAGGCCGAAGCGCTTTTCGGCTTCTCGGTGGCGGAAATTCTGGGGCGGCCGCTATCGGTGCTTTTGCCGCATGACATGCGCGAGCGACACAAGGAGCATGTTTCGACCTTCAGAAATGAACGCCCGCGTTCGCGGCTCATGTCTCAGCGGACCGAGATCCGGGGGCTCCGCAAGGATGGCTCGAGCTTTCCTGCCGAAGCATCGATCGCGAAGTTCGAGTTCGGAGGTTCCTTCGTCTATACCGCCGTCGTCCGGGATCTCAGCGAACGCAACAAGGCGCTCGATTATCTGCGCTGGAGCGAACAGAACCTCGCGCGCGCCCAGCGGATAGCGCGGATCGGAAGCTGGCACTGGAATCTCCGCGCCGACATCATCACGGGCTCGACAGAAACCTACCGGATATTCGGCCTGCCCGAAGGAGCGCCGCTCGACTACGGGCTGTTTCAACAGCTGGTGCATCCGGACGACCGGCTTCTGGTCACCGCTCGTTTCCGTAAAGCCTTCGAGGCGGGCGAAAGCTGCGGCTTCGGCCATCGGATCGTGCTGGAGAGCGGCGCGACGCGCCATGTCCATCTTGAGATGGAGATTGAGCGCGACGAACTTGGCATCGCCGTCGGCACGACAGGCACCATTCAGGATGTGACGAGCCTCCGGCAGATCGAGATCGAGCTCAAGCACGCCAAGGAGGAGGCGGAGGCCGCGAACCGCGCGAAATCCGAATTTCTCGCAAATGTCAGCCATGAGCTCCGCACGCCGCTCAACGCCATCCTCGGTTTTTCGGAGATCATGTCGAGCGACATTCTCGGCACGCTCGATGTCGAGCGTTATCGCGAATATGCGCGCGACATTCACCGCAGCGGCGAGCATCTGCTCGAAGTCGTCAATGATGTGCTCGATCTTG
>JAJXZC010000516.1 GCA_021780275.1 Pseudomonadota bacterium | reverse complement strand
TTCGCCTGGCGGAGCCAGGGGTCCTCATCGCCGAGGGCGCTCAGTTCCCAGGCCTGAGCGAAGAGGCCGCGGAAATCCGCCGCGGCAAGATCGGTGGTGGTGGCCAGGCCCGTACGGAAGCCCTTGCCGCCAGCGCGGATCACGCGAGGAAAAAAAGGAAGTAGCCGGCGTGACCGGCTGCGGTTACCCGCGCCCGGTCCGCCACGCTGCGGCGCACGGCGCCTTCAGGCAAGCATGTAACGTGCGATTCGCTTTAACACCGGCAACGCCATCTGCTGCAGGCGCGGATTCAGATCCAGGGGCTTGATGAGCATCTTGATGCTCATCTGCAACGGCAGATACTTGGCGGCAGCGCGCCGGCAGCGTTTCTGCAGGCGCCTGTAGATGCGCATATCGAATGCTTCACCCGGATGACTGGCGGTAAAAACATGCTTCAGGGCTATTAATCCGTCCTCCCCGTCGATCATCTTCATGTCGAGTTTCGATATCACGTTCTCCGAGATCAGGAACGTATGGCCGTTGAAGGTCACGTTGTCGGTGAGCGTGTTGTTCGCGAACGCCAGACCGCCGGTCACATAGAGAAGCAGAGGGTTCGTCGCGTCGCCGACATCATATCCGGCGCGTACCCGCGCAGTGCCCAGTGTTTCCAGATCGGTCTCGGCGTGCCTCACATAAGGAGCTTGCCGACCGTAGGGATAGCCGGTTTGGGATCCGCTCATTCCGGTCCAGTCGTAATCCATCTCGAAGCCGAAGATCCAGTCTCCGCTGTCGATATTGAAGCCGCCCGTCGCGCCCGCGAGCCATCCGTCAATATTGTAATTCTTGTCTAATTCCGGCCACTCACTGGAGCCCCAGCCATATCCCGCGTTCACGCCGCCATAAAAGCCGCCCCACATATGGGTGGCGCCGGGACCGCTGATCTGTCCGAGTTCAGCCGCATGAGACGGCGCTGCCATGACGAGCGAACCCATCAAACCCATCGCCACGAGAAGCTTCCGCATCGATCGACCCTCCATCAACCGTGAATTTCTGATTAAAAACTCACCTCATTCATTGGCCTTTGCAAGCCCGTTGACGGATGGTTATTGGTTCATTCTGAGACCTTTCAATACTGAAACCATATGACTTTGTAATGTTTCACCAAGCGCGCGAGCCCCTTCGCGAGCGCGGCCCCTCGACCGCGGTCACCCTGCCGATAGTGCCGGTGTAGGTCGAAATTCCTAGCATTGTCGCCGGTTTTCATGGCGCCTGCGCCGAAAAATACAGCGCAAATTCCCTCCGGCTCCACGGCAACCGCAGGCGGCTTCTTTCTTCTCTAAATGAATTGCTTTGCTTGGATATCGGCGTCTTGAAAAGCGGAAACTGTGCCTTGGCGGCAACAGAATTACTCCGCATAAAGATCGAGCCTGAATCGCCGATCAATCAACGCCTTGGCGGCGGATTGGTATCCCCAAGGGGAGTCGAACCCCTGTTTTCGCCGTGAGAGGGCGACGTCCTGGGCCACTAGACGATGGGGACGTGACCAGTTCGGGCGCTCCGTATAGGACGGTTGCGCGAGACGATCAAGCCCAATCGGATGCATGACACTTCGTCGGGCGAGGCGTCCAAGCGGAACGGCGGGAGCCGGGACAATATCCTCTCACCGGATGCGCCGCCGCGTGTCGTTCGGCTCATGGTGAAATAAACATTTTTTCATCTGCGCACTGCGGCAAACGGGCGCAGTTTTTAAGTAGGCGTATTATTCCTATCAGATATAACGACGTTAATTCTTTTAGTAACAATGGCTTAGGTTGCGAGAGCGGCCACCCCTCCGCGTGGGGAGCATTTTGCATCGCACCATTTTGGCTTTGACATTTTGTCATGAAGAGGCGATACAAGACTCACGAAAGTTCGATCGATCTCCTCCCCGATCGAAGGCTTTCAGTAGCTGCCGCCTGTGCCCTCCTCCCTCCTCCCCCGGCACAGGCGGCACCCTCCCCCTCCCCGACATTGCCGAAGTGAAGAGACGCCGAGAGCTTTCGCGCGTCAGAAATCCGTCGTGATCTTCAGCGGCCGGAAGCGGCGCGAAGGCCCGCCACCCAATCGCAACCAGGCGCGAAGCGGCACCCTGCCCGCCTTGCGCGGCGGCGCCGCAATCAGCGTCACCAGCCCCGGCTCATGCGCGCCTGCGAGATCGGCGCCGGACGGCCGCGCGTTCCCGCCGGGATGAGAATGGAAATAGCCGAGAATCACTTCGCGATGCCGCGTCGCGCCGTGCTCGCGCAGGGCGCGCTGGACGGTGAAAAGCAAAGCGGGATCGATTTCGAAATGCCGTTTGCGCCTCGCGGGCAGCGCGATATTCGCGGCGGGAACGGCCCGCGTCACAAGGGCCTTCCCCGCGCGCAACCTGCCGACGAGAAGCCCGCAGCACTCTTCAGGAAAACGCGCCCGCGCATGAGCCACGATGAGCACGCGCGCAGACCGCGCAAGCGTCAACTCGAGCGGCTTGTGCGGGTGGTGCATCAGTTCCCTTCTTGCGGGGGCGCAACTTCGCGCGAGGCCAGATCGCTCAAGGGGCGCAGGCGAATGCGGCCGATCTCCTGCCCGGTCTTGGGGCTGACGATGATGATCTCCTGATTCTTGTCGCTGCCGACCTGAATGGCGATTCGGTCGTCGGCCATGGTGACGCTTTTCACCGTGTCGCCCGGCGCGACATGGATGTCGGTAACGCCGAAGCGCCCCGCGAACCCCGCCGTCTGCTCGACCGGTTGGTGGCTGCGCTTGACCACCACCACCAGCACGAAGATGAAACCCGCCACGAGGATAAGACCCATGGTGACGAGCAGGAGAATCGCTCCCTTGACGCCATTCGACAAAGGCGGCTTTGCCGGTTCCCCGGAGAGAGGCGTGGCTGTATCGTCAGACATGATGTCCTCATTGAAAGAATCGCCGGGCGTAGACGTCACCCTCGATGAGGGGGAAAGCCACGCCCTGACGGTGCCTCCCGAAGCGGGCGGCATCCGCCTCGACAAGTATCTCACCGACGCACTGGCGGGCAAGGCGCCCGAAGGCGAAGGCACGCTCTCGCGCGCCCGGCTTCAGGCCCTGATCGCCGAAGGGCGCGTGACAATGGAGACCGGCGGCAAGACGCGCCCCGTGGTCGATGCCTCCTACAAGGTGAAGCCCGGCGACGCCTTCACCGTCCATGTGCCGGCGCCCAAGCCCGCCAAGCCGCAGGCTCAGGAGATCCCGCTCGACATTATCTATGAGGACAAGGAGCTCATCGTGGTGATGAAGCCTGCGGGCCTCGTCGTCCATCCGGCGGCGGGCAGCCCGGACATGACGCTCGTCAACGCGCTCATCGCCCATTGCGGGGAAAGCCTTTCCGGCATCGGCGGCGAGAAGCGGCCCGGCATCGTCCATCGCCTCGACAAGGATACGAGCGGCCTTATCGTGGTCGCCAAGACCGACCGCGCCCATCAGGGCCTTGCCGCGCAATTCGCCGCCCACGGCCGCGACGGCAAGCTCACCCGCGCCTATTGGGCGCTGGTCTGGGGCGAGCCAAAGCCCCGGCGCGGCATCATCGAAGCCAATATCGCCCGCTCGACGCATAACCGCTCCAAGATGGCGGCTGTAAAGACGGCAGGCCGGGAAGCCATCACCCATTACACGGTGATGGAAAGCTTCGGCGAGCCGCCCATCGTCTCGCTGGTCGAATGCCGCCTCGAAACCGGCCGGACGCACCAGATCCGCGTTCACATGACCTCGATCGGCCATCCGGTGCTCGGCGATCTGACCTATGGCGGCAGCCAGAAGACCCGCAAGGCGAAGCTTCCGCCAGAGGCGCAAGCCCTGCTGGAACGGCTCAACCGGCAGGCGCTTCACGCGCATCACCTGGGTTTCGAGCACCCGGTGACAAAGAAGCGGCTGGATTTCGATGCGCCGCTGCCTCCCGACATGGCCGACCTGCTGACCAGTTTGGAAGAGTTATAAAATATTAATGTGAGGGGCCTTTTTTGGCCGCAATCGGCTCCTATATAGAGATCCAATGTCCGAGCGGCGTAGTATGAAATTACGCCGAACAGGCATGCGGTCTTCAAGGGGGCCGGCCTGCCTAAGAGGGGTAGTGATATGTCCAAGCTCATGCCGGCGCCCAGCCCGGAAGGAAGTCTCTCGCGGTATCTCCAGGAGATCCGCAAGTTCCCCATGCTCGAACCGCAGGAAGAGTACATGCTCGCCAAGCGGTGGAAGGAGCATGAGGACTCCGAGGCTGCCCACAAGCTCGTGACGAGCCATCTGCGTCTCGTGGCGAAGATCGCCATGGGCTATCGCGGCTATGGCCTCCCCATCGGCGAAGTCATTTCCGAAGGCAATGTCGGCCTCATGCAGGCTGTGAAGCGGTTCGAGCCTGAAAAGGGCTTCCGCCTCGCGACCTATGCCATGTGGTGGATCCGCGCCTCGATCCAGGAATACATCCTGCGCTCATGGTCGCTCGTGAAGATGGGCACCACGGCGGCGCAGAAGAAGCTCTTCTTCAATCTGCGCAAGGTGAAGGGCCAGATTCAGGCGATCGAGGAAGGCGACCTGCATCCCGAGCATGTGACCTATATCGCCGACCGTCTCGGCGTCACCGAGGAAGAAGTCACCTCGATGAACCGCCGCCTGTCAGGCCCGGACAATTCGCTGAACGCGCCGCTGCGCCAGGATTCTGAAGGGGGCGAGTGGCAGGACTGGCTGGTGGACGATTCCGCCGATCAGGAAACCACGCTCGGCGATCAGGAAGAAATGGGCCTCCGCCACGAAATGCTCGCGCAGGCGATGCAGACGCTGAACGAGCGCGAGATGCATATCCTGACCGAACGCCGGCTGAAGGACGAGCCCGCGACGCTGGAAGATCTGAGCCAGGAATATGGCATCAGCCGCGAACGCGTCCGCCAGATCGAGGTCCGCGCCTTCGAGAAGCTGCAAAAGGCGATGCGCGCCGCGGCGCGCGAACAGTCGGATGCGCGCAAGGAAGCCCGGGCCAACGCCTGATCGCTCCGTTTACGAATGAAGAAAGGCCGCTCATTGCTGAGCGGCCTTTTTGTTTTAGGCCTCGTGCTAACTAACACCGTCACCCCGGGCTTGTCCCGGGGCTGCACACACAGCATTCATCGCCCCTGGATCCCGGCACGAGGCCGGGATGACACTGGGGGTAAATGGCGGGCCTCACGTTACGCCGCGCTGACTCCCGTTCCAATCGGACAGCTCACGCCCGTTCCGCCGAGGCCGCAATAGCCGCCGGGGTTCTTCGCCAGATATTGCTGGTGGTAGTCCTCGGCGAAATAGAATTCCGGCGCACCGAGGATTTCGGTCGTGATCGGATCGTAACCCTGCTTTGCGAGTTCGGCGGCGTACATGACCTTCGATGCTTCCGCGGCCTTCCTCTGCACCTCGCTCGTCACGTAGACGCCGGAGCGGTACTGTGTGCCGATGTCGTTGCCCTGACGCATGCCCTGCGTCGGGTTGTGGTTCTCCCAGAAGGTCTTGAGCAGCGCCTCGTAAGAAACCTTCTTCGGATCGAAGACGACGAGCACGACCTCGTTGTGGCCGGTGCGGCCGGTGCAGACCTCTTCATAGGTCGGGTTCGGCGTATAGCCCGCCGCATAGCCGACCGCGGTCACGACGACGCCCGGCACCTGCCAGAACTTCCGCTCCGCGCCCCAGAAGCAGCCGAGGCCAAAGATCGCCGTCTCGCTGCCCGTCGGATAGGGCCCCTTGAGCGCCGCGCCGTTGACGAAGTGCCGCTCGGCGGTCGGAAGCGGAAAGTCGCGGCCCTCGAGCGCCTCTTCGGGCGTCGGCATCTCGATCTTCTTGCGCAGTCCGAACATGGCATCCTCCTGAAATCCTGTGCCCCCAACATAACCATTCGCCAGCCCTGCTTCGAGCCCGCTCACCGCATCGTGAAAGCGAGGACGCACAAAACAGGGCCTTGCGCTTTCCGGCCTCCCCGCATAAAAGCGTGAACATGGTTCACGTTTTTCCCGAGAGCGGCGAGTTCTCGCCCGCCGTCGCCCAGAACAGGACGCGCAAGATGCGCGAAATCCTCGCCTCGGCGCTCGACCTCGCCTGCGAGGGTGGCCTCGACAATCTGACCCTGCATGCGCTGGCCGAGCGCATGGGCCGCTCGGTCGCCGCGGTCTATCGCTACTACCCCTCGAAGGAGGCGGTGGTGCGCGAGCTGCAACGGCTGGTCGCGACGCATATCCGGCTGATTTCCGCCGATACGGCAGCCCGCATCGACGCCTGGGCTGCACGGCAGAGCCTGAACGAAGGCGCACGCGCCCTCGCGCGCGTCATCGGCGCGGCCCAGACCTATGAGCTCTTCGCGCAGGAGGCGCCGCCCGAGTTCGGCCTCATCACGCATTACCTCGGCAGCGCCCGCTACGGGCTGCCCGAGCGCGACGCGCAGGCCGTCTTCGAGGTCGCCCGCGAGACCCTCGGCATGCTGTCGGCCGACATCGCGGCCGCGCAGGCCACAGGCGCAATCACGCCGGGCGATGCGCAAGAGCGGACGCTGATGCATTGGGGCGCGCTGCAGGGCGTCATCCAGCTCCTGAAGTTCACGCGGCGCGGCGGCGCGTGGGGCCCGGCAGAAAGCCTGCCCGACACGACCATGCGCGCGTTGCTCGCAGGCTGGGGCGCCGACGCTGCGCTTGTCGACGAACTCGCGGATGCGATCCGCGTGAAGAAATTCGCATCCGCCGAACGGCGGGTGCGCGATCTACTGCATGAGACCGAAACAAATGAATCCGAGGCGCCGTGAAGGCGCTCGACGCGACGGGAGCGAAACATGACGACACATGATCTGGTGATCCGCGGCGGCAAGATCGTCGACGGCAC
>JAJXZC010000431.1 GCA_021780275.1 Pseudomonadota bacterium | reverse complement strand
ATTCCCGAGGTTCGCGCGGTCTTCCTGCCGCCGGGCGGCTGCGGCTTCTACCAGGCGGTGGTCCAGGTCGACAACACCCGTCCGGGCATCGGCAAGGAGGTCATCAACGAAACCTTCAAGGCCTTCCGCTCGCTGCAGCGCGTCGTGGTGGTCGATTGCGACGTGAATCTGTACGACGCGACGGACGTCGATTGGGCGATCACCACGCGCTTCGATCCCGATACCGACCTGGTCATCCTGCCCGGGCAGGAAGGCCACATCCTCAATCCCATCGTCAAGCAGGACGCCGACGGCAAGGGCGGCAAGGTGAGCAAGATGGGCATCGATGCGCTGATCCCCTTCGACCGCGACCGGGCGCCATTCACCCGGGTGAAGTTCAAGGAAGTGAAACTCTCCGACTACGACATCGCCTTCTAAAAACCCTAGCGATAGTGCAGGTTAAGGTTTCCGATCGCGGAAACCGTGATGTATTCCACGTTCGTTTGCTCATCGCCGCGCTATTCGGTTGCGGATGGCGCAAACTTGACCGTGATCTAGCGTTCGCCCGGCGGCCTCACCGTCTCGCTGCTACGCTCAATGCCGCATCACTTCCGCCCGGCGGATGCGAATTCAAGGTCATCAATTTCCCGTAATCCTGGCTGTTGAAACATGATGGATAGCAAGGCCGTTTATACGAAAACCGCAAAGGGGCTGCGAGAAGTCACCGGCAAAGCCAAAATTTTGCGGCGCGATTTGCGCAACGTCCTCAAGGAGATCGACGGGAAAAGGACGGCAAGCGAGTTGCTGCTCAAACTCGGCGGAGTTTCAGAAGATGAGCTGCAGGCGGCCCTGCTCGATCTTATCAATGGCGATTACATCCGGGAATTCGCTAGTGCGACGGTATATCCGCTGCCTGAGAAAAGAAAGCTGGTCACCAAACCCGAAGGCGAATCCTTAGTCTTCAGCAACGGCGACGAACCCCGGAATTCCCCGGATGGCGAAGCCTGGTCCCTCGACTTCACGAACGACGCCGGCGAATCGCTCGATTTCACGAACGACGCTGGCGTATCCCTCGACTTCACAGCAGAAGCAAGCCCGGCAAGCAAGACCGGCTCAGCCAATGAACCGCGGTTGCGAGGCGATGCGGCCAGTGCGCAACTTGCCAAGCAAGCAGCGGACGCATTCGCGAAGCTTGAGGCCGAAATAAAGGCAAAAATCAGGGCCGAGGCGCGCGCTCGGCAACAGGCAGAAGAAGCGGCCAAACGTGAAGCAGAAGCTAAAGCTAAACGCGAGGCCGAAGAAAAGGCTCGGCAGCAGGCAGAGGCCGCCCGACGTGAAGCTGAAGCTAAAGCCAGGCGCGAAGCCGAGGAAAGGCTCAGACTCGAAGCCGAGGCTAAGGCCCGCCGTGAGGCCGAGGAGCGTGCCCAGCTAGAAGCTGAAGCCAAGGCTAAACGCGAAGCAGAAGAGAGGGCTCGGCGCGAAGCTGAAGCCAGACGCGAGGCCGAGGAGCGGGCCCGGCTAGAAGCTGAAGCCAAGGCCAAACGTGAAGCCGAAGAAAGGGCTAGGCGCGAAGCCGAGGAAAAGGCTAAGCGCGAGGCTGAAGAGAGAGCCCGGCGCGAAGCGGAAGCCAAACGTGAAGCGGAAGCTAAAGTCAGACGCGAGGCCGAGGAGCGCGCCCGGCTAGAAGCTGAAGCCAAGGCCAAACGTGAAGCCGAAGAAAGGGCGAGACTCGAAGCAGAAGAAAAGGCTCGACAGCAGGCAGAGGCCGCCCGACGTGAAGCGGAAGCTAAACGTGAAGCGGAAGAGAGGGCCCGACGCGAAGCGGAAGCCAGGCATGAAGCCGAAGAGAAGGCTCGACGTGAAGCCGAAGAAAAGGCTCGGCAACAGGCAGAAGAAGCGGCCAAACGTGATGCAGAAGCTAAAGCTAAACGCGAGGCCGAAGAGAGCGTTCGGCGTGAAGCCGAAGAGAGGGCTCGACAGCAGGCAGAGGCCGCCCGACGTGAAGCTGAGGCCAGACGCGAGGCTGAGGAGAGAGCCAGACTCGAAGCCGAGGCTAAGGCCCGCCGTGAGGCCGAGGAGCGCGCCCGGCTAGAAGCTGAAGCCAGGGCTAAACGTGAAGCCGAGGAGGGGGCTAGGCGTGAAGCCGAGGAAAAGGCTAAGCGTGAGGCTGAAGAGAGAGCCCGGCGCGAAGCGGAAGCCAGGCGCGAAGCTGAAGCCAGGGCTAAACGTGAAGCCGAAGAAAGGGCGAGACTCGAAGCAGAAGAAAAGGCTCGGCAACAAGCAGAGGCCGCCCGACGTGAAGCTGAGGCCAGACGCGAGGCCGAGGAGCGGGCCCGGCTAGAAGCTGAAGCCAAGGCTAAACGCGAGGCTGAAGAGAGAGCCCGGCGCGAAGCCGAAGAGAGAGCCAGACTCGAAGCCGAGGCTAAGGCCCGCCGTGAGGCCGAGGAGCGTGCCCAGCTAGAAGCCGAAGCCAAGGCTAAACGCGAAGCAGAAGAGAGGGCTCGGCTCGAAGCAGAAGAGAGGGTCCGGCGCGAAGCTGAAGCCAAGGCCAAACGTGAAGCCGAAGAAAGGGCGAGACTCGAAGCAGAAGAAAAGGCTCGGCAACAAGCAGAGGCCGCCCGACGTGAAGCCGAAGCTAAAGCCAAACGCGAGGCCGAAGAAAAGGCTCGGCAACAGGCAGAGGCCGTCCGACGTGAAGCTGAGGCCAGACGTGAGGCCGAGGAGAGGGCTCGGCTAGAAGCTGAAGCCAGGGCTGAACGTGAAGCCGAGGAGAGGGCTAGGCGCGAAGCCGAGGAAAAGGCTAAACGCGAGGCTGAAGAGAGAGCCCGGCGCGAAGCCGAAGCTAAAGCTAAACGCGAAGTCGAGGAGAAGTTCCGGATCGAGGCGGATTGGGAGGAGGAGGCGAGGCGCGAGTTAGGGCGGAACCTCAATCTGGCGGCCGAAGTCGAGCGTGCCGATTCGGTTGCGACCGCGAGCCTCAAGATTCGCGAGCGACTGCCGGACAAGTTGGGCAAGCGGATCGCGACCGGTTTGTTAATCCTGCTTGTGGTCGGACTCGGTCTGATCCATGTGGTGCCGTTCGATGAACGACGCTTGCGCTTGGAGCAGACTGCGACTGCCCAGTTGCAGCAGCCGGTCACCATAAAGGCGCTGCATTTGTCGCTGCTGCCGCGGCCGCATTGGCGGCTCGATGGCATCACCATCGGCAGCGCCGGGCAGATCAAAGTGGCGCAACTCGATGCGTTTGCTCCACTGGGCTCGCTGTTTGGCGCGAGCGAGTTTCCGAAGGTCGAGATCGACACCGCGGTTCTGAGCGAGGAGGGGCTGGGCTGGCTCCTGTTCGCTAAGCCACGGCAGCAGAGTTTGAAACTTGCCCGGATCATTGCGCGAAACGTCAGGCTCGAATCGAAGGACATCGCCACGCCTGCCTTCGATGCCAGGATCGGCGTCGGCGGGGATGGCGAGTGGCAGACCGCCCATCTTGCAGCGGCAGGACAAAGCATGGACTTGCGCCCGGTGGGCGGAGCGGTGCAGATCGATTTCACCGCGGCTTCATATCGCCTGCCGTTCGGGCCGGCACTGGCGTTCAAGGATTTCGAGGTCAAAGGCGTGGCAAGCCCCGGCGAACTTGTCGCGACGGATTTCAGCGGCTATCTCTACGGTGGCTTGCTGCGCGGCAATGGCCGGCTGAAATGGGGCTCCCCCTGGAGTCTGGACGGCGAGCTGACTGCCGAACAGGTCGATGCCGCGCGCCTGGCGCCGGGCTTGGTGAGGGACGGCAAGCTGGCAGGCCGGGCGCTGTACTCGTTTCGCGCCGGGGATGCCGGCCGGCCGTTCGCCGCCGTGCAGCTCGACGGCGATTTCATCGTCCGCAAGGGCGTCTTGCTCGGGGTGGATTTCGGCAAGCTGCTGAAGGGCGAGCGCGGCAGCGGCAATTCCCCGTTTTCGGAAATCGCCGGCAAGTTCTCCGTCGATGGCGGCCGGACAGAACTGCGGCAATTGCGGTTAGCTGCCGGAATGATGTCGGCGAGCGGCGAGCTCAGGGTGGATCCGGGCGATAAGCTGCAGGGCCGCATCCGCGTGGACCTCAAGTCGCCGGTCCTGCAAAGAAGCGCCTCGCTCGCCTTGTCCGGGACGCTCGACGAGCCGCGTTTCAGTCGCCAGTAGGGCTGCGCCGCAGGGCGGACCCGTCAGCGGCGTTCAAGCCGGATGGCCCTGAGCGGCGGTTCTCCGAAACCTCTACCTTATAGCGAGGCATGACATTTGACCTGCATCATTGCCGTGATCGAGGCGATGCGCAAGAATGCCAAACACTTATCCGTTATCGTGCTTCGAAATACCCAAAAGCGCCCCGCCTTCCAACATTTCCTTCAAGGAGTACTGCGATGGATCTTGCCCGATCACTTCTGGCCGTTCTCGGCGCATGCCTGTTCATCAGCCAAAATGTTCAGGCTGCTGGCCCGGCATCGGTCAATGCGGCTGTGCCGGCACCCGCGGCTGCCGACCAAAAATCTGCGCTGATCGAGCACGGCAAATATGTGGCGCAGCTAGGCGATTGCGTTGCCTGCCACACCGCCGGCAACGGACCGGCGATGGCGGGCGGGCTGGAGCTCAAAACGCCGATGGGCCGGATTTATTCGACCAACATCACGCCGGATGTCCAAACCGGCATCGGCAAATATTCATTTGCGCAATTTGATCGCGCGATGCGCAAAGGCGTGGCCGCGGACGGGCACAACCTTTACCCCGCCATGCCCTATCCTTCCTACGCCAAGATCAGCGAAGACGATATGCGGGCCTTGTACGCCTACCTGATGCAAGGGGTTGCGCCGATCGTGCAGCCCAACAAGCCGGCGGAGATGCGCTGGCCGTTTTCCATGCGCTGGGGCTTGTCGATTTGGAACTGGGCCTTTCTGAATACCGCGCCCTTCGAGCCCAATGCCGGTAAGGATGCCGTCTGGAACCGGGGCGCTTACCTGGTGCAAGGCTTGGGACATTGCGGTTCCTGCCATACGCCGCGCGGCATTGCCTTCCAGGAGAAGGCCATGGGCGATGCGGGAGCCGATGGCAAGTTCTATCTCGCGGGCGAAACGGTGGAAGACTGGCGTGCGCTCAGCCTGCGGAATTTATGGACGGTGAAGGACACCGCTTTGCTGCTGAAGACCGGAGAAAATCCCTTCGCCACGGTATCCGGCAACATGGTGGAGGTGATTCATCACAGCACCCAGCACTTTACCGATGCCGATTTGACGGCCATCGCCACTTATCTCAAATCGCTGCCGCCGGGCGAGCACGATTTGCCCATGCCTGAGGCGCGCGCCACGGCGGCACCGGCTCCCGCCAATCTGTTCACGACGCGCGGCGGACTGGGTTACGTGCAATTCTGCGTAGATTGCCACCGCCGGGATGGTACCGGGGTCAATGGAGTATTCCCGCCGCTGCAACAGAATCCGTCGGTCGTGGCCGGCGACCCATCCACGCTGCTGCACGTCACGCTGACCGGTTGGAAAACGGCTGAAACTGCCGCGCATCCGCGCATCTACACCATGCCGGCTTTTACCCGGCTGTCCGATCGCGAGCTCGCTGAAATTCTGAGTTTTGTTCGCGCCAGCTGGGGCAACAGTGCCGAACCGATTGCCGCGTCCCAGGTGAAGAAGATGCGTGCGCAACTCGATCCCAAGGACACGGATTCCTCAAAATTCGCAACGCCGCGACTGGCGGACATGCTCGCGCGTCCCAACGCCGAACAACTTGTCCGCGGCATGCGCTTGAATCTCGAGACCAGGACCTTGCTGCCGCAGAACGTCGGCAATTCCTTGAACTGCACGAGCTGTCATCTCAACGCCGGCACGGTGGCCGACGGTTCGCCCTACGTGGGCGTGTCCGCCTTCTTCCCAAGTTACGCGCCACGCGCCGGCCGGGTCATTACGCTCGCGGACCGCATCAACGGCTGCTTCCTGCGGTCCATGAACGGCAAGCCGCTGCCGGTGGACTCGGCCGACATGAAAGCCATGGTGGCCTATTTCGACTGGATGAAAGGGGAAACCAAGCCTCAGGACAAGGTCGCCGGACGCGGGGTCGGCAAAATGGATATGGCGATCAAACCCAACGTGGATAACGGCAAGCAGGTGTATTCGACCCAGTGCGCGGTGTGCCACGGCAAGGACGGCGAAGGGCTGAAGCAGGCCGATGGTCGCGTGATATATCCGCCGCTCTGGGGCGACGATTCATTCAACATCGGCGCCGGCATGGCGCGCACCTACGTGGCGGCGGCCTTCGTCAAGCGCAACATGCCGATCGGATTCCATCAGAAATTCCCGCTGGGGCAAGGCGGGCTATCGGATCAGGACATCGTCGATGTCGCGGAGTATTTCACGCATCAGCCGCGCCCGGATTTCCCTGGCAAGGTAAAGGATTGGCCCAAGGATAAAAAGCCGGCGGATTCACGCTACTGACCCGGAGCGGCGTGTCCCCGACGGGGGACGCCCGCATCCATCGTTCAGCCGGGGCGCCACTTGCGGCGCCCCCAACCCACCCATCGACAATCGCCGCGACCAGCGCTCATCCGATCGCTTTCGGACGCGAGCGGTGCTCGATCCAACGTCAAGAGAAGCTCCCATGGAATTCAGATTTTTGACCGCAATTGCGCTTGTTCTGACCGCACCCGGCGCGTTTGCGCAATCGCATGAATCGATGATGCCGATGATGCACCGCCACGAACAGGCGCAAGCGGCGGCGGGGACGCCCGCCCCGGTGACCGATACCAGACGGGCGGTTCATTTTCCGAGAGCCTTGCGCGAACACACGCTCGCCAGCATGCGCGACCATCTGCTGACGCTCCAGAAAATCCAGGCGGCGCTCGCCAAGCAGGACTACGATCTGG
>JAJXZC010000003.1 GCA_021780275.1 Pseudomonadota bacterium | reverse complement strand
ATAAGTTCATATTTGAGAATTGGCTCGGCCATGATCGTCCCCCGGCTGTCTGCGTGCGACTCGCAGTCTAGATGAGGGCAGGGGACGCGGCGAGCGCGGAGCGGTTCAGCCGAAGGGGCGCGAAAGCGCGCTGGCGCGTTCGGGAATGTCGGTGAATTCGATCGCGAAGCCTTCCGGCGTATGGCGCACGATGCGGCCCTTCATGCGGCCGATGGAAACGCGCGTGCCAAGCGGCGGACGAAGCTCGGTCGCCACATTGGCGCCGCCGAGCGACATGTCGACGATGCGGCAGGGGGCGGTCCGGCCATCGGCCAGAGTCACGACGGAGCCTTCTTCAAAGCCGCCGTCCTGGGGCGCATAGCGCGGGAAGGTGCGGCGGCTGTCGGCATCGGAGGTCGTGTCGCCCGTCGCATAGGCGTTGAGCCTTTCGGCCACGCGCTCGCGGCGCGGGCCGCTCAACGCGGTCTCGATGGCGAAGCCGCCGTCGAAAGCGCGAACGACCGGCCCCTCGAAACGGCCGAAATCGTCGAGATAGACGATGAGATGCGCGCCGGCAGGAACCTCCACATCCGCAATCAGGGCAATGCCCGAAAGCGACATGTCGCGGATGACGCACTCGTGCTCCGAGCCGTCCGGGGCCAGGAAACGGCCCTTCACGGCTACCGGAATGCGCGGGTGGCGTCGACGCTCGCTGCCTGGTTCGTCGTTCGTCATCAATTCTAGCTCGCCATTGGCGTCCGGCTTTGGGGGGACGCTGATCGAGCCAGAATATGGAAGCAGGGTTAATGAAAATTTATCGCAAGAGCAGGTGAAACATCTATTTTGGAGGAAAGTGGTAAATTGCGAGGTCTCCTCAAAATTGACGCTTGCGTCAGCTTTGGCGATTGCTGACAATCCACGCAAAATCCGACCATCGCAGGGAATCTGGCTGCCGTAGGACAGAGAGAAATGCGACGGGGCGCTGCCGCTCCGGAAAAAGGTCGAGTCACAGGGAAGGCCAGGACTATGAGTTCATTCGACTACATCATCATTGGTGCGGGCAGCGCGGGTTGCGTGATGGCGAACCGCCTGTCGGAAAATCCGGCGAACAAGGTTCTCCTGCTGGAGGCGGGCGCCAAGGACACCAACTTCATGATCCATATGCCCGCCGGCGTCGGCCAGCTGATCGGCACCGATACGGCGAACTGGTACTACTACTCCGAAGGCCAGACCCATCTGAACAACCGCAAGCTCTTCTGGCCGCGCGGCAAGGTGCTCGGCGGGTCCTCATCGATCAACGGCATGATCTATATTCGCGGCCATGCGCGCGATTACGACCTTTGGCGCCAGCTCGGCCTCGAAGGCTGGGGCTTTGCCGATGTGCTGCCCTATTTCCGCCGCGCCGAAGGCAATGAGAACGGCGACAGCGCCTTCCATGGCGGCGAGGGTCCCCTCGGCGTCAGCAATGCCCGCAAGACGAACGTGCTGTTCGACGCCTTCGTCGAGGCCGGCAAGCAGGCGGGCCACCCCTATACCGACGACTTCAACGGTCCGCAGCAGGAAGGCGTTGGCCCCTATCAGCTCACGATCAAGAACGGCAAGCGTTGCAGCGCCGCGGTCGGCTATCTCGTTCCCGCGCTCTCCCGCCCGAACCTCAAGGTTGAAGTGAAGGCGCTCACCTCGCGCATTCTCTTCGAGGGCAAGAAGGCCGTCGGCGTCGAATATGTCCAGGATGGCGAGACGAAGACTGTCCGCGCCAACAAGGAAGTCATTCTTTCCGGCGGCGCGGTCAACTCGCCCCAGACGCTGCTTCTGTCGGGCATCGGCTCGGGCGAATATCTGCGCAAGTTCGGCATCGATGTCGTCGCCGATCTGCCGGGCGTCGGCCAGAACCTGCAGGACCATCTCGACTGCACCGTGATCAGCGAGTGCAAGCTGCCGATCACGCTGCACAGCCAGACCAATCCGCTCCGCATGCTCCTGACGGGCATGCAGTACACCTTCTTCAAGTCGGGCGTCGCGACCTCGAACGGCCTCGAATCCGGGGGCTTCCTCAAGACGCGGCCCGAACTCGAAGTGCCGGACGTCCAGCTGCATTTCGTCGCCGCCATGATGCGCGACCATGCCCGCATCAAGTCGGATCGGCACGGCTTCACGGTCCATGTCTGCCAGCTTCGCCCGGAAAGCCGCGGCTATGTCGCGCTGAAGTCGCTCGATCCGGCCGATCACGCGCTGATCCAGCCGAACTACCTCGAAGCGGAGACAGACCGCCGCGTCATGCGCGACGGCGTTCGCATGGTGCGCAACATCCTCGCGCAGCGCGCCATGGATCCCTATCGCGGGCCGGAGTTCTGGCCGGGTGCCGACAAGCAGACCGACGAGCAGATTGACGGCTGGATCCGCGAAACGGCGGAGACGATCTATCATCCGGTCGGCACGGCGAAGATGGGCAACGACCCGATGGCCGTCGTCGACAGCAAGTGCCGCGTGCGCGGCGTTGAGGGTCTGCGCGTCGTGGACGCCTCGGTCATGCCGACGCTCGTTGGCGGCAACACCAATGCGCCGACGATCATGATCGCGGAGAAGATTTCGGACGACATTCTCGGCCGCGCGCCTCTGTCGGCCGAACACGTGACCATCGCCGAGGACCGTCAGGGCCACGCCGCCTGATTGGACGGGACGACGCTGAAACAGAAAGGACGGCGCTAGCGCCGGCCTTTTTTGTTGGGCGTCTGGGCGGCTTACTGGTGTTCGTCGCTGAAGCTCGCCGTCTTGATGAGACGCAGATAGGTGCGCTCGCCGCGCAGGGGCGGGCGGCGATGGGCGAGGCTCGCGACCGCCGCGTTCATGATGGGCGGTCGTTCGCGGACGATCCGCCGCGCAGCTTCGACGGAGGGCTCGCGGGTGAAGTCTCGCTTCGGCATGCGCTCGGGATCGGCGATCTTGAGACGGTCGATCCACTGACGGGCGAGAAGCCGATCGCCGATCCAGACGCTTTCGTTCATCGGCAGCGCGGCGCCAAGCACGCGCGTGATCGCGCCATTCTCCTGCGCCAGCGGCATCAGGATCATTTCAAACGTCACTTCACGGTGATCATTGGTAGAGGCCGTATATTCGACGATGGCGATGTTGCCGTTGGTCGTGACTTCCGCCAGCGCCTTGTCGAGGCTGTCGCGGCAATCGTCCTGCCACATGGAGAGGAAGTTGTGTCCGCGGAATTCCATGCCGTAGACGCTGCATAGGCCGGTGCCCGCAAGGCGGAAGCGGTAGCTCTGTTTGTCGTTCCGTTCGAGAATGAAGACATGAGGCAGCAGGCGGCGGATGGCGCCCGGCTCGATCTCGCTGCGCAAAGGCGCGGGGCGGCCCGCACGCATGGCGTTCCAGTAGTCGAAGAGCGCCTGTGTCGTCTTGTGCTTCATCGCACACATCCCCTGCCGCGGCTGTCTCGCCCGGCGGGGGAGCCCCCTTTGCCCAGAACGAGAATGCTAGTCCAAACTCGAAAGCGTGTCCCGTATCGGAGCAGCCTTCACGAAATCTTCTTGTGGCCTTTCGTCCCGAAGGGAGACGCGAGGCGGCACAAAATCCGTTCGCAGGAGGTGGAGAGCAGAAAGCGTGCCAGCGGGCGGTGCGCCACGTCGCGCCATGGTGTTCCGCGGGCTCCCCGTCTCAGGGGCAGGCAGTTGCCGCGGCACGTCTTTCGCATTGAGAGGGCCAACGCGCCCATTGGCGCAGCAGAACGTGCCCTTCCGGGCCAGGAGTGCAAGGATGAAACACTCGAATATCTTCGCGACGGCCGCCCTGACGCTCGGGATGGGCCTCGGAACCTATGGACTGTTGGGCGCAGCACCCGCATTCGCCGGCGCGAATTACAGCGGCGGCTCGCAAGAAGATTGCGGCTGCCAGGAACCCCCGCCGCCTCCGCCGCCTGCGGAGGATTGCGGTTGCGAGGAAGGTGGCGGCGGCAGCACCGGCATCGACAACAAGAACGTCAACCTCAACCAGAACAACAACTACAACAACAACCAGAACGCCAACACGAATACGAATACCAACACCAATACGAACACCAATACGAACACCAATACGAACGTCAATAATGTGAACGTGACGGTGAACACCTCCGCCTTCGCGACAGCGTCTTCCGTTGCCAATGCGAATGCCGAAACGGCGGCCTCGGCGGCCAGCCGCGCATCGGGCGTGAGCAGCAGCACCGGCCGCAGCAATTCGGGCGGCAGCGGCTACGGGATCGGCAATGGCAATGGTTCGGGCGGCGGTGGCGGCAGTTATTATGTTGCCGCGCCGCAGGCGACGCCTATGGGCGCGCTCAATGTGGTCGTACGCAATGAAGTCGTCATGAAGCCGGTCAAGGGCGTCTGCGTCAGCGCGAAGGGGCTTGAAGAAGCGGCCCGCATCAGCACGCCCTCACTCGAAGTTGGACCGCAGGACGATGTGGAAGTCTTCCGCTGCCTTTCCGGCGACATGCTCGTCGCCACCATCGGGCGGCTGGCAGGCGCGGAGGAGCGTAAGGTTGCGGACTATACTGCTGGCTACACCATCGAATGCCATGAGGGCGAGGCGCTGCGCCACGGTTCGAACGGCATGCTGGCCTGCGCGCCCGCTCAGGGCCGCCTCGCGCGTGGTGATCGACGCGAGGGGCGTCAGGGTTATGCGGAGGTGATGATCCGCAAAACCGACAAGGCCGAGCAGGTCGTCAGCGCCGGTGGCGGCGCCTGGTTCTCCGGCGGCGTTGGTTACTGACCCGTCGCGGGATCACGAAGGACCAAGGGAGGGCCATCGGCTCTCCCTTTTTGTTTGCGATGGGCCTTCCGTCGTTTCGACTGGCGCGGAACTGCCACAGTCGGTCACTCGCATGCGCTCCACGAGGATGCGCCTTGTTGACTTGGGTTAACGCGGGGCGTAACCATTTCAGACCTTGCAGGCCGGGCCTGCGTTCGAGCGAGCAGTTTCATGGCGAATTCAACCGACACCGCACATAAGGCGCCCCACGGCGACGCTGTGCTGTCGTGCGCCATGACGACTCGCGAGGAGAGCGCGGACTAACAATCCGTCAGATCCAAGGATCAAACCCTCCGAGCCCGATGTCCGCTCCGGAGGGTTTTTTGTCCACCTCGACACCTCCATCGTTCATCGGGCTCCGCAGAACAAAGCCCGTTACATGACCGATTCAATTCAGAATATTCAGACCGCAAACGACATTGCGCCCCATGCCGCCCCGGCCTGGAAGATCGAAGCCCGCGCGCTGGCGCGGCTTGCGGGGCCTATCGTCATCACACAGCTCGCCCAGATGGGCGTCGGCACGATCGACGTGCTGATGCTCGGCGCCTACAGCAAGGACGCGCTTGCGGCGTCGGCGCTGGCGCTCAGCCTCTATTGGGCCATGTGGCTTCTCGGCATGGGGCCGGCCGTCGCCGTCGCGCCCATGATCGCGCATACGCTTGGCGAAAAGCGCTTCGCGGCGCCGTCGGTTCGCGCCAGCGTGCGCATGGCGCTCTGGGCGATCCTGCTCATGTCGCCGCCGATGATGCTGTTGCTCTATTTCACCGGCGACATTCTGCTGTTGCTGGGAGAGCCCGCCAGGCTTTGCGCCGATGCGAGCACCTTCATGCATGTGCTGATGTTCGGCCTGCCGTTCACGCTCGCCTTCAATGTGCTGCGTGGCTACACCAATGCCTTGAGCCATCCCCGCGCGGCGCTGGTGGTGATGATGCTCACCGTGATCGTCAATGCGACGCTCGGCTATGCCTTGATCTTCGGGCATTTCGGTGCGCCGCGTATGGGGCTTCTGGGCGCGGGCTGGGCGAGCGCCATCTCCTTCGCCTTCAGCTTCTTCGCGCTTCTCCTTGCAATCTTCATCACCC
The DNA here is from genome assembly GCA_021780275.1 of Pseudomonadota bacterium. Next base: position 1,009 of record JAJXZC010000003.1, on the reverse strand, counting down.
CGTCGCTCGCGAGCTACCGGATATTCCATCGCTTCACTCGTCCCGCCTGGCCGAAGCTCGCGGAGGTTGTCCGGCTTGGCCTGCCGATCGGCATGACGATGATCTTCGAGGCCATGTTCTTCAATTCCGGCACGCTCATCATGGGCTATTTCGGCACGGCGAGCGTTGCCGCGCATCAGGTTGCGCTCAACGCGGTCGCGCTTGCCTTCATGGTGCCGCTCGGCGTCGCCACGGCGGCGACGGTGCGCGTCGGTCTTGCGGCGGGCGCGAAGGATATGCCGCGCGTGCGGCTTGCCGGCATCACGGCGTCGGCGCTTGGCCAGCTCTTCATGATCCTGACGGGCCTCGCCTTCGCCATCTTTCCCCGCCAGATCGTGGGCTTCTACATCGATGCGCATGATCCGGCCAATGCCGATGTCATCGAGCATGCGGTCGTCTTCCTGCGCCTCGGAGCGGCCTTCCAGTTCTTCGATGCGCTGCAGGTGACGCTGTCCCTCTCTCTGCGCGGGTTGAAGGATGCGCATGCGCCCATGTGGATCAACGGCGTGAGCTACTGGGTCGTCGGCTTTCCTGCGGCGTTGCTCTTCGTCTTCGTGTTCGGCTTCGATGGCGTGGGCGTCTGGATGGCTTTCATCCTCGGGCTCTTCTGCTGCGCTTCGGCCATGGCGTTCCGCTTCGCCTGGATGTCCGGGATGATCGGTTCGCGGACACTCTAGGCGGCATTTCCGCCACAGTCGGCATCGTTTTGGCGGCAATGTTCGAATATCTGTTTGCATACGGACGACTCGCCTGTATGTTGCGCGCCATGACACAAGCATGGCGAAACCTCCATTCCTCGGCCTTTGGCCGCGAATACGTGCCCACGGGGCCCGGTCGTTTCCGCACGCGCTGATTCAGCCTGCAAATTCGACATCAAGGGCCCCACCAACCGGTTGGGGCCCTTGTCGTTTCAGGTTCCTGCCGGTGATCACACCGCAGGAGTTCATATGAAAATTCTCGATGCGAATAG
>JAJXZC010000297.1 GCA_021780275.1 Pseudomonadota bacterium | reverse complement strand
AGATAAAGAACAAAGTCGCTCCCTTGCTGATCAAGACCAGCATACTCTGTTACGAAACTATGCCCATTTTCAACTTTATGCATTGCTGGCGGATACAATATGAATGGCAAATGACATTTATTTGGGTACGGCTGCTCATCTGAGTGCAGAACAGGGCTTTCGATGACAATATTCATGTGCATCCTCTTTAAGTGCGTCGCTTATTATCTGTTTCGTAACACGGTACAGCGTGCCATGTGGAATATTAAGACGTATATTGTGTAATATATTTACAACTGCGCGGTTGTTGTAATTGATGACGCTTTGGTGAATACAGATCGATGAACCCGAACTTGTTCCCCCGAGGCGGTGCGTCCCCGCCTTTCGGGCCGGACGCTGCGCGAACAATCGGGATCGCGTCGGGCGGTCGGATGGGGATCGTCGCAGAATCTTCCCCAAATTGTATGCTAAGCCGCGTCGAGGACGGCTGAGCGCGGGCCTCGGAGAGGCCGGAAGACAAATTCGAGCGGCTCTGTCGGCCAGATGTAGCCACCGCTGAAGGCGATGTGCTCCCAGCCGAGCGGGGCGACATGGGCGAGCAGATCGTCGTCGACTGCTTCGCCACGGGCGCGCAGTTCGGCGACGGCGCGGCCGAGATAGACGGTGTTCCACAAGATGACAGCGGCGGCGGGAAGATTGAGGCCGGAAGCCCGGTATTTCTGATTTTCGAAGGTGCAGTCGCGGATTTCGCCGAGACGATGAAAGAACACAGCCCCGGGCGAGCCCGTTGCGCGCCTCGCCTTTGTTGAGGCCAGCCTGACCTGCTGTTGCAGCGCCGGACCGCTGATCCCGTCGACGGTGAAGTGCGTGCGCTCCAAGCGCCCGATCTTGCGGAGCGTTTTCGCCAGCGCATTCTGTTTTAAGATACAGGCCTGCCCCTGCCCCCTGCCTCGCCAAAGCCGAACAACCGTATTTTCGTCGCGCCGGACGGCTGGCGACGACGATTTTCTGCCCGCGCCATGCCAGGCGGCTGATCGATCGTTGTCCGGCGTGCCGACAGACCTTGACCCCGTTAGCCCAGACCGCGCTCGCGCCCCAGCATTTTTGTGCACAGTGCGGCTGCGATCTACCCCTCGCCGCCGCGCCGCCAAAAATGTCCATTGCCGCGCTGTTATCCGCCTACGCCGACCTGCGGCGGCGCCGGCGTCACTCGTCGAAACGCACCGACGGCGCCGTTTCGCCTTCCTCCTGATCGTCGTCGGGAATGAGCCCCAGGACGCGATCGAACTCGTCGCCGATGGCAGGCTTGTCTTCCAGATCCGATCCGCGCTCCAGCAGCCCAGCCTCTTCGAGGGCTTCGATATCGGGCAGGTCGCGCAAGCTTCCCAAGCCAAAAACCTCGAGAAACAGCTTGGTGGTCACATAAGTCAGCGGCGCGCCGGGCGCCGGCGCGCGCGGGCCGGCGCCAATCAGGCCCAGACGCTTCAGGCGAGCGAAAATGTCGCGGCTGACCTCTCGGCCGATCAGTTGCGACAATTCCCTCCGCGTCACCGGCTGCAGATAGGCGATCGCCGTGACGACCAGGTTTTCGGTCTGGGTCAGGGCGCCGGTCGACGCCGGAGCCGGGCCGAGCGCGCCGGTGGCGCGGATCGCGTCGGCGAATCGCGGCCTGGTGCGATGGCGCCAACCGCCGGCGACAAAGGCCAATTCGTAGGGGCGATCGGCGAGTTCGTGCTGGATGTCGGCGATCAGTTCGTCGAGGCGGCAGTCGTCGCCGACCAGCAGGCTCAAAATTTCGCGCGTCACGGGCGTCGCCGAAGCAAAAATCGCCGCTTCGACCCGGCCCATCCATTCGCGCCAGCGCAAGTCGGGCGGCAGGTCGGCGAGGTTGCGGTCAAACAGCAGGTCGCCTTGCGCGGGTGGCCGCATGGTCTAAAGCCCGTAGAGCCGGAAACTCGGACGCCGCGTCATTTCGCGCAACGCGTCAAGTTCGACCAGCCGCTCAAGAAAACGCCGGGCGGCGCGGTCCGAGCCCAGTTGCGCTGATCCTGCATGGCAGAGATCGCTGGCGGAGACGACATCATCGGCGAGCAGCGCCGCGACGCCGCGCTCCGCGCCTTTGACGCGCAATGTCGCGGCGGCTGCGATCAGCCGGGCGGCGCGGCGCTCCAATTCGATCGCCTGGCCATGACAGGCCATGGCCTCGCGCAAGACTTTGGCGTAGCGCTCGGCGACAGGTCCCCTGCGGCCGACGCCGGCCGCCCCAATCACGGACAACGGACGGGGCCAACCGAGGCGGCGAGCGAGGACAAGATCGGCGGCCATGGCGGCGAGGACGTCGCCCTCCCCTGCGCCGGCGTCCAGCGCCGCGACGCAGGCGTCCACCGCCTCGAGCGCCGCCGCGACCGGATCGGGATTTTCCGACGCGAGCGTCAATCCGTCGAAAGCGCCCGCCGGCGCGCGAACGCCAAGCGCCTCGGCGAACGCCGCAAGGCTCGCGACCGCGAGCCGCGCCGGCCGCGCCGAAAACTCGCGCCACAGCCGATAGATTTTTCCGGCCGGGCCGGGATCGTCGCCCGGCCTTGTCAGATGATGGGCGTCGCGCAAGCCCGCCTCATCCTCGCGATGGCGCAACAGGCGGGCGCTGGCCGCCGCAGCGCGCAAAGCCTGGCGCGCGCGCAAGGCGCCGAGCCAGGCGGGATCGGCGCGATTGAGCCGGTCGAGGGCGAGCAGAACGGCCCCGGCGGCAAATTTTTCCGCTCCGGTGCCGGGCCGGGCGGGAGCCTGCGCCCAGGGCGGAAGCGGCTGACACAACTGGGTTTTTTCTGGAGACGTGGCAACATTCACCGCGCGCTTGCGGCGCGACGGCTTTGGCGGAGCGACGACGGGTTGGGACGAATCCATGCAGGCGAGCATAGCCGATGGCGGCGTTTTGTCATCATAGATGCGCCAAAACCGCCGCGCCTGTCGTCGCTTTTTTATGTCCGATAAGATTGCATTATCGGACATAATATGATGTGCTCCTGGGCATGAGCGAAACGCCCGCCAAAACCGAAGAAAACGCCCTTCCCGAGGCTGGCGAGCCGCCGGGCAACCAACTCCCGGCGCCGACGGACGAGGTGGCGGACGCGTCCGCCCGCCTGCCGACGCATCTGGCGGGGCTGGCCGACAAGGCGCGCGACTACGTCAAGGCCGCGAGCTCGCAAAACACCACCCGCGCCTATAAAGCTGACTGGCGCCATTTTAACGCCTGGCGACGCCGCCAAGGCCTGAGCAACTTCCCCGCCAACGAGCCGCGGATCGTCGGCCTCTACATCACCGCCTGCGCCTCGGGCGCGGCGAGCGCCGACCGCAAGCCGAACTCGGTTTCGACCATCGAGCGCCGGCTTTCGGCGCTGAGTTGGGGCTTCCGCCAACTCGACGAAAGTTTTGACCGCAAGGACAAGCACGTCCTCACCGTCCTTGCCGGGATCAAACGCACCCACGCGCGGCCCCCAATGCAAAAGGAAGCGGTACTGCCCGAGGATTTGCTGGCGATGCTGGCGACCCTCGAGGTCGGCGATCTGCGCGGCCTGCGCGACCGCGCCATCCTCCTCATCGGCTTCGCCGGAGGGTTGCGACGCTCGGAAATCGTCGGGCTCGATTGCGGAGCCAAACAAACCGAAGACGGATCCGGCTGGATCGAGATTCTCGATAAAGGCCTGGTCGTGACCTTGCGCGGCAAAACCGGCTGGCGCGAGGTCGAGATCGGGCGCGGTTCGACCGAGGCCACCTGCCCTATTTCCGCGCTGCAGACCTGGCTCAAGTTCGCGCGCATCAGCCATGGACCACTATTTCGCCGCGTCGCCAGCCCCAACAGCGGCGTCGGCGCCGACCGCCTGACCGACAAGCATGTCGCCCGGCTGGTCAAGTCTGCGGCTTTGGCGGCCGGCGTACGTGGCGATCTGAGCGAAGGCGAGCGCGCGCAAAAATTCTCCGGCCACTCCTTGCGCGCCGGCCTCGCCTCCTCGGCCGAGGTCGACGAACGCTATGTGCAGAAGCAACTCGGCCACGCTAGCGCCGAAATGACCCGGCGCTATCAGCGCCGGCGCGACCGTTTCCGCGTCAATCTGACTAAGGCGGCAGGCCTATAATGCAAATATTAAATGATGGCGTAAGTCACTCGCTCTTGGATGCAACGCAGCTTGAGCTTCAAACTCCTTGTTGCGTTCAACTGACGAGAATTTTGCGTGAAATCGGTGTGGAACATACTTATTCACATCGCATGCTTTGCGTTACTCCGTATCCCCACATAATTCTGTCCGCCTCGCAGAGCAAGATGCTACTGGCCTAACGGCGAATTTTCAAATTGCGATCGACGAGTTGCCCGCAAAGCGCGCCTGCTAAGCTGCAGGCGCAGGGGGGATGGTCTTAAACTTTTTTTCTACCTTCTGAACAGCCAGAATCTCCCTTTGAAGGTACCACAATACGTACGACTCTCTATGTAGATTTGCAGCGCCTTCGTCAAAAATATTTATGAAATCTTTCGGCCACCACGCATGGCTGTCTGCATATTTGCCACATCCGCGGATCATCATCGCTAGCGAAAAATCGAAAGCGTGCATTGAAATTTGCGGCCCAAACTCGCGCAGCACTTCTTCTACCGCTTTTTCGTAAACCGCAACGAGCTCAGGCCCTTCACTTTCTTTATGAGTTTTGACCTCGATCTCCAGCAAACGATCAATTTTGGCTTGTTCGACTTCGCCTCGTTCGCGGTGGATTTCAGATGTTGCAAAATTGCCATGCGAAAATTTGCAGAGCGGTCCGTATAATCGCGTATAAGCTGCTCCCCAGCCAATTGCGTTGAACTGATCTTTAATCGACGGGAGTTGGTTTCCCGTTTCGTAGGCGGATATCCGAGCAATATAGTCGCCCGTCAGCCACGCAAAACGGCCGGAAACTTCAAGCATAGTGCGCAATATTGTGAAGCACGAACGCGCAAGACCATTGCTGATTAGCACCTTCAATGACCGTACATTTTCAATTTGCATTTCAATAGCGCGCTTAAAGATAGTATCTGCGCCATCGTATTGCTGAATTTCCTCTGGAGAGGCCTCGGTAAGCAAAGCCATCCGCAACATAACGATTGTACGATCCATTAGAACCGTTTCATCGGTGTCCAATTTGGCACTTTCATTGGCTGAACGGTTATGAATAGGCATTGGCGCTACCAAAAATAATAAAATGGCCTTTCGACTCTGTGACCCCGCAATAAAGAACGTCCGGCTAAGCGTCAACCCGACAACCCGAGGGTCGCGACGTCGGTCAGCGCAAAGCCGGCGTCCGTGGTCAGGATTGGCGCGCGGCAGGACTTCGCCGTCGCATAATGGAAGCAATCGGCGAGATTGAGCGCGCTGTTTCGCTCGCTGTCCGGGTATCGATGCCGCCCGTAACGTTCGAACGCCTGGAGTGCGACGGGCAACTCTCGCGGCCCGATCGACAACACCTGTATGCCGGCTGCCTCGACAAACTCCTGCACCCGGGCTTCCGCCTCGACCATGGGAATGCGTTTCTTGCGGTACAACCCGACCGTCGCCTCCCAAGCCGCCAAGACCGATGTCACCGGCCGCTTCGCCCGCGCCGCATCAATATGAGACGCGAACCCCTCGGCGCCTGGCTCGCCCGTCATGATGGCGATGATGACGGAGGCGTCGACGAACATCAGTAGTCGCCGCTCAGGTCGTCGAAAAACGCCTTGTCGGCGGCAAGGCCGCTGTCGGGATAAGCGGCGACGCGTTCGCGCAAAGGTTTGAGCCGCTCCCACAAGGGAAGCACCTCGGAAGTCCGGCGCAATTCGTTCTCCAGCGCGATTCGCACCGCCTCGGTCTTGTTGACGCGTTTTTGCGCGGCGAGTCTTTCAGCGAGCTGATTGACCTGTTCGTTGCGAATATTGAGCGGCATGCCCGATCCCTCGTGTAGCCGTATATATGCCACTGTCTACACGCGAATACAAGGTCAAGGGGAGAGGGTCGCCGGCGGCAAGCGAACGCGGCAAAAACGCGCGATTCAGCCGAAAGGCGTCAATGCGACGCCCTCGCGTCACTTCCACAATGGCCGCCGCGTCATAACCTATTGTTGTAACCTATAAATAAATCAGGCCTGGGATCACCTCAAATTGAACGCCTTAATAAAATTCTGCTGTCGTCGATTTAATTAAGCGCTTCAAATTGAAATCGGCAACTAAAAGCGACACCAGGGGAGCGTAGATTTGGCCCCAATCGAGCATTTCGACGATTTTGGCGTCAGCCTTCAAGCGCCTGCGTTTCCTCTAAATATTTGGCTATACCGAACCTAACATAGCTTTAGCTTCTGTCATAGGCTTAACCTTTGGGCGCGCCTACTCACTATCGATAAGGATAGCTTATCGATAGTGTTGACGCCTAGCGTTTGAAATCGCAAAATACAGCCGAATCCGCTCGCAGGACCGCCTAGGGGCCACAGAAGGCATTCGCCATGGATCCGACTCAGCCCCCGATCGCCCGGCAAAAACAGGCCGCCGAAGACCGCCGCGCGCTCGAACTCGACACGCTCGCCGCGATCCTGCCGATGGATCGACGCGACGCGCTCGCGACGCTATTGACCGACGACGACGTCGCGACCTTGAAGCATTTGGCCGGCGAGGGGATCGGCGACAACAGTTTGCGGGCGCTCGCCTCCGACCTCGCCTATCTCGAGGCCTGGTCGCTCGCCGCGACGGGAGGGCCCCTGCCCTGGCCGGCGCCGGAATCGCTGGCGTTGAAATTCGTCGCGCATCATTTGTGGGACCCACAAAAACGCGAGAGTGACGCCCTGCACGGCATGCCGGCCGACGTCGAAGTTTTTCTGCGCGAAAAAGGCCACTTGCGCAGCTTGGGTCCGCACT
>JAJXZC010000543.1 GCA_021780275.1 Pseudomonadota bacterium | reverse complement strand
AGCCCGCCCGCATCGATGACCTGCTGGAGGTCCATACGCGCTACACCCGCGCGGGCGGCGCGCGGCTCGAGGCCGAGCAGGTGATTTACAGGCTGGGCGAGGGCGAACCCGATCCGATCTGGCGAGCACTGGTTTTCGCTGCGGTTATCGACCTGAACGGCAGGCCGCGCCGGATGCCCGCAGGGGTGCGCGAGGCCTTGAAAACTTATGTCCAACCGGCGGATGCCTGAGCGGTTGTGGTCGCCAGGCAACAACCCGCTTCCTAAGCTATTGTATCCGTGAGATATCCCACAAAGTGCCACCGTTTCGACATAATTCGTGGACTAACTTCGGCTTCTATTCGGAGGCAGATTTGCGCGACGAACATGCGCCGGTGCGGCAAGCCCGGCGCGACAAGTCGGACGCAGAGGGCCGCTCCGATAAAGGCCCGTGATTTCGGAGAGGCAAGGAATGGATCCGACGACCCGTATTGAGACCGGCGTGAATACCGCGCAGGTTGTTGCCAACCAGACCGTGAATGCGGCGCCGGTGGATTTCTCCATCTGGGGTCTCTTCATTCATGCCGATACGATCGTCAAGATCGTGATGCTGGGCCTGCTGTTTTCCTCCGTCTGGTCCTGGGCGATCATTTTCGACAAGTGGTGGCGGTTCAATCGGGTCGAGCGTCTCGCCGACCAGTTCGAGCGCACCTTCTGGTCGGGCCGTTCGCTTGAAGACCTCTATCAGGAGATGGGCCACCGCCCCGGCCACCCGCTCTCGGCGCTTTTTATCGCCGCGATGCGCGAATGGCGCCGCTCGCAGGAAATCGTCACCGACAGCTTCCTCGGTCTCAAGGAACGCGTGGACAAGGTCATGCAGGTGACCATCAACCGCGAGATGCTGGGCCTCGAAGGCCGGCTTCTCTTCCTCGCGACCGTCGGTTCCGTTTCGCCCTTTGTCGGCCTCTTCGGCACGGTCTGGGGCATCATGAACAGCTTCCAGTCGATCGCCATCAGCCGCGACACCAACCTCGCCGTCGTTGCGCCGGGCATTGCCGAAGCGCTTTTCACCACGGCGCTCGGCCTTCTCACCGCCATCCCGGCGGTCGTTGCCTATAACCGCTTTTCGAGCCAGGTCGGCCGCTTCGGTACGCGGCTCGAAAGCTTCGCGGACGAGTTCTCGGCGATCCTGTCGCGTCAGCTCGACGAGCGGGGCTGAACCATGGGTTTTTCCGTTGGCGGCGGCAGGGGAGGCGGGCGCGGCAAGTACAAGCGCGCGCCCATGTCGGAAATCAACGTGACGCCGATGGTCGACGTCATGCTGGTGCTGCTCATCGTTTTCATGGTGGCGGCGCCGCTGCTCACCGTGGGCGTGCCGGTCGATCTTCCCAAGACGCAAGCCGCCGCGCTTTCCGGCGACAATGAGCCGCTCACCGTCACCATCAATGGCAGCGGCAAGATCTTCCTGCAGGAAACGCCGGTCGAGCCCGACGAGGTTGTGGCGCGTCTTCAGGCGATCGCGCAGAACGGATATGAGCAGCGCATCTTCATTCGAGCCGACAGCACGATCGATTATGGCCGCGTGATGGATGTCATGAGCCGTATCAGTGCCGCTGGTTACAGCAAGGTCGGTCTGGTCACGGATTCGGCTACCGGATCGACGCCTGCAAAAGGCAAAGCGAAATAACCAGTCCGATGACGCGCAACAGGCCGCTTCTCATTTCCGCCGGGCTTCATGCCCTGGCATTGATAGCGACTGTGGTGGTGCTTCCTTCGCCGAAGGAGCTGCCGCCGGTGCCGATGCGCGTGCTGCCGGTCGAGTTGCTGACCGTCTCCGACGTGACCAACCTGAAGCGTCAGGCGAAGAAGAAGGTCGAGCAGCCCAAGCCTGTCGAAAAGCCTGCGGTGAAGCCGGAGCCCGACAAGCCCAAGCCCGTGCCGCAGCCCGAACCTGAAAAGGCCGAGCCCAAGCCCGCGCCGGAGCAGCCCGACCAGAAGGCCGAACCCATTCCGGACAAGAACGCGCCGAAGAAAAAAGAAGAAAAGAAAGAGCCTCCGAAGCCGGAGACGAAAAAGCCTGTCGTCGAGAAGAAAGACGAAAAGAAGCCGACGAAGAAGAAGTTTGACCCCAAGAACATCGCGTCGCTTCTGAACAAGATTCCCGATTCGGCGACGCAGCCCGACGAAGCGAAGGACACGAAGGAAAAGGCCGACGCGGCGGAGACCGACAATCCCGATCTGCCCATGACGGGAAGCGAGATCGACGTCATCCGCCAGAAGGTGTCGCAGTGCTGGAACGTGAGCGATCTCGCCGGTACGCCGGACGCGAACAAGCTCTATGCGCGCGTCACCTTCTCGCTCAACCTCGATGGTTCGCTGGCCGGGCGGCCTGTCATAGAAGAGTCAGGCGGCGGCAGTATATCGAGGCTATTCGCGGAACGGACCGTGCAGGCGATCCTGAAATGCGCGCCTTATGATTTTCTGCCGGCGGAGAAATACAATACGTGGCGTGACATGGACATGAAGTTCTCACTGCCCGACGCGTTGTGACGCGGGATGGCGGGGTGGGGGGCTGCCTCGCGGTGAGCGTACGTTAGAGGCCGATTTGGATCGGTGTTTAGGGGATGTGTGATGTTCGGCTATGGCGGCGTTGATCGCCCATCATGCGGAATGAAGGTGGGACGTCTTTCGAGGTGGTTGCCGTTCACGATGGCGGTATCGCTCGTTAGCGCTTGTGCTCAGAGTGGGGCGGATCGTCCTGCGTCGACCGACACGATCAACGGCCTTCGTCAGCAGATTTTGCAGTGTTGGAATCCATCCGACTTCGCAAAAAGGCCTGATGTCTCGAAGCTCAATGCTACGATCGCTTTCGATCTCCGGACGGATGGGGCGATCATGGGGACGCCGACCATAGCGAAATTGGGTGACGGAGATGCCGCCAAGGCGTTCGCGGCGGGGGCGGTGCAAGCCATTTTGGACTGCGCACCTTATAATCATCTGCCGACGGATGAGTACAATGCCTGGCGGCACATCGAGGTAAGTTTTGTTTTGGGAAGTCGTTAGTCTGTCGGCGTTTCGAGTATAATCGCGAGTGGAATGTAAATGGGAAAGTGCTGGGCGATTGGCCTTTTTATAGGAGAGACGGCGATGTTTGATTTTCGTGAGCTCGGCCGCGCGGCATCCGGCCTGAGGCGCTCGTTGATGCGGCTTCCTCTCGCGCTCGTTCTGATCGCGGCGGGCTTCTTCGCGGTCCCCGCGCAGGCGGCGCTGCAGATCGACATCACGCAGGGCAATACCGAGCCCATGCCGATCGCCATTACCGATTTCCTCGGCGCGGCGGGGCAGGAAGCCTCGGCGGGCGCGGACATTGCCGGCGTCGTCACCAACGACCTTGAGCGTTCGGGCCTCTTCCGTCCGCTCTCCAAGGCGTCCTTCATCGAGAAGCTCACCGACATCAACGTGCCGCCGCGCTTCGGCGACTGGCGCGTCATCAATTCGCAGGCCCTCGTCACTGGCCAGGTGAAGATGGAGTCGGACGGCCGCCTTCGCGTCGAGTTCCGCCTCTGGGACGTTTATGGCGAGCAGCAGCTCACGGGGCTGCAGTTTTTCACGACGCCGGACAACTGGCGCCGCGTCGCGCATCTGATCGCCGACAAGATCTATGAGCGCCTCACCGGCGAGCAGGGCTATTTCGACACGCGCATCGTCTACGTCTCGGAAAGCGGTCCGAAGAACCGCCGCGTCAAGCGCCTCGCGATCATGGATCAGGACGGCTACAACCCGCACACGCTGACCAACGGCGCCGAACTCGTGCTGACGCCGCGCTTCAGCCCGAATTCGCAGGAGATCACCTATCTCTCCTATCACAACAATAATCCGCGCGTTTACCTGCTCGACATCGAGACGGGCCAGCAGGAAGTCGTCGGCGATTTCAAGGGCATGACCTTCGCGCCGCGCTTCTCTCCCGATGGCCAGAAGGTCGTGATGAGCCTTCAGCGCGGCGGCAACGCCAACATCTATACGATGGACCTCCGCAGCCGCCAGGTGACGCGCCTGACGAGCACCTCGGCGATCGACACGGCGCCGAGCTATTCGCCCGACGGCAGCCAGATCGCCTTCGAATCGGATCGCGGCGGCGCGCAGCAGATCTATGTGATGAATGCCGACGGCTCGAATCAGCATCGAATCAGCTTCGGTCAGGGCCGCTATGCGACGCCAGTCTGGTCGCCGCGTGGCGACCTCATCGCCTTCACCAAGATGATCAGCGGCCAGTTCGTCATCGGCGTCATGAAGGCGGACGGCTCGGGCGACCGCATTCTGACCGAGGGCTACCATAATGAAGGTCCGACCTGGGCGCCGAATGGCCGTGTTCTCATGTTCTTCCGGGAAACGCGCGGCGCGCAGGGCGGCCCCTCGCTCTGGTCGGTCGACCTGACGGGCCGCAACGAACGGCCGGTGCCGACGCCGACCTTCGCTTCCGACCCTGCCTGGTCGCCCCGCATCCAGTAACGAGAGATTGGCCGGGCATGGTCTGATCGAGGCCATGCCCGGGTCAAAACGATGCAAAAATATCACGCGCGCCATGCCGAAAAGACGCAGACCTCCCAAGGGCCTTGCCTCGGTTTGGGGGCGCAGCTAATATTTTGTTGCGGTACGGCAACCCCAGCGTCGGCCAATTTCTGGGCGGCGTGTCATGGTTCGGACGAGCTTCGGGCCACTTTGTAGAGCCTCGACTTCCCGGCAAAGGAGGAATCCTTTTTTGCCAGGATGTTTGGCATGCAACAGTAAATAAGGGAACGCTGAGGCACCTTTGGCCGCAGAGATTAAAAGGAGAGCACCCGAATGAAGTCCCCGTATGCAGGCCTCCGGTTCGCCACCGTGGCCGCAGCCTTTTTGATGGTCGCCGCTTGCAGCTCGACCGACACGACCGCCGGCGCCGGTGGCGCTGGTTCCAGCACGTCGACCGTGCAGCCCGGCACGCAGGCTGACCTCGTCGCCAATGTTGGCGACCGCGTCTTCTTCGACCTCGACAAGTCGACGCTGAAGGACGAAGGCAAGGCCACGCTGCAGCGTCAGGCTGCCTGGGCGCAGAAGTACCCGAACCTCACCTTCTCGATCGAAGGTCACGCTGACGAGCGCGGCACGCGCGAATACAACCTCGCGCTCGGCGGCCGTCGCGCCACCGCCGCGAAGGACTTCCTCGTCGCCAACGGCGTTGATGGTTCGCGTCTGAAGACGATCTCCTACGGCAAAGAGCGTCCGGTGTGCCTCGAATCGAACGAGGATTGCTGGGCCCAGAACCGTCGCGCTGTGACGGTCGTCGCCGAAGGCGCCGGCAGCTAATCGCTGACGACACCGAATTATCGGGAGCGCTCTTCCGCGATGGCGGGAGGGCGCTTCTGTGTTTCAGGGGCAGGCCTTCGGCGCGAAACCGGATCGGGTTCAAACCGGAAGAAGAGGCGCCCCATTTTGGTCGCAGTTCTCGTTACGATGGCTCGCGGGCAGGTGCTTCATAAGGGGGCTTGCCTCCTATCGTCCGAAACCTCTTGAGGCGGATCAGGTGACAAAAGCGAACTTCCTCGTCATGGCGGGTCTGACCGCCCTCGTCGGAATGCCCGTTCTGGTGCCCGTGAGCGCCGCAGCCGACGATTCGGATCTGCGCGCCATCAACAATCGCCTCGACAGGCTGGAACGCTCCGTAAACGACATGCAGGGCGGCGGCAGTTCCGGCGACGGCGAGTCGAGCGGCAGCGGCGGCAGTGCTCCCTCGGCGGATACAACCGTCAGGCTCAACGACATCGAGGAGCAGATTCGCACGCTCACTGGCCGCGTGGAGGAATTGAGCCACCGCATCGACCAGACGTCGCAGGACCTGCAGACCTTCAAGGCCGATGTCGATCTCCGCTTCCAGGATGTTCATCAGGGCGGCGGCGCTGCTGCTCCCGCCACCGGGCAGGGTGCGGCGGCAGCGCCGGCGTCCGGTCCCATCATGAATGACGATACCGCTCCCGCAGGCGCGAGTGCGCCAAGGCAGCTGACGCCTCCCGGCGCTGCGGCTCCTGCGAAGCAGTCCGCCGCCGCTCCGGCCGCCGTCCTCCCTAACGGGACGCCGCAGGTTCAATACGATTTCGCCATCGACCTTCTGAAGCGCGGCCAGTTCCCGCAGGCCCGCGACGGGCTGAAGCAGTTCCTCGCCGAGCATCCCAAGGACGCGCTGGCGGGCAATGCACAATATTGGCTCGGCGAAACCTATTACGTTCAGGGCCAGTACAAGGACGCCGCCGACAGTTTCCTCAAGGGCTACACGACATATTCCAAGAGCTCGAAAGCGCCGGACAGTCTGTTGAAGCTCGGTATGACGCTGAACCAGCTCGGCCAGAAGGATGCGGCCTGCGCCACCTTCGGGCAGTTGAAGGAGCAGTTCCCGCAAGCCGCTCCCGCGATCGTCGCGCGGGCGAAGCAGGAACGTCAGAAGGCCGGTTGCTGATCCAGCATTGGCCTTCGGCGCCTGCCCGCGCCATGATCGGCGCATGAGCGCGTCTCGCATCATCTCCGAAATGCCGGTGACCGCGGCGGAATTCGCCGCGAGCATCGCCGCGCTCGCGCCTTCGCGCGGACTTGGCGTCGCGTTGTCCGGCGGCCCCGATTCTCTGGCCCTGCTTTTTCTTGCCGCGCGCTGGGCGAAGCGGCGCGCCCGCGTCCGGCTTTTCGCCTTCACCGTCGATCACGGATTGCGCCCTGAATCGGCCGCAGAGGCGCGGCTTGCTTCCCGCATGGCAAAGTCGCTCGGCGTCGAGCATCGGATCCTCGCCTGGAAGGGCGAGAAGCCGTCGGCGGGCATTCAGGCGGCGGCCCGCGCGGCGCGTTACCGGCTGCTTGCTGACGCGGCGCGCAAGGAAGGCGTCGAGGATATTCTCGTCGCGCATCATCAGGACGATCAGGCCGAAACCTTTCTGCTCCGGCTGGCGCGCGGCAGCGGCGT
>JAJXZC010000421.1 GCA_021780275.1 Pseudomonadota bacterium | reverse complement strand
GTGGACATCACCAGCGGCAAGTTCGTCTTCACCTGCACCGAGGCCTATCTCATCGAGAACGGCAAGATCGGCGCGCCGGTGAAGGGCGCAACCCTCATCGGCAACGGCCCCGATGTGCTGACCCGCGTCGCCATGATCGGAAACGACATGAAGCTCGATCCAGGCATTGGCACCTGCGGCAAGGCCGGCCAAGGCGTCCCCGTCGGCGTCGGCCAGGCAACTCTGCGGATCAACGGATTGACGATCGGCGGGACGGCGAAGGCGGCCTAAGACTCATCGACCGGCTGGAGAGCCCTCGAGCTGTCGAGGATCGACGAATTTGCCATTTCTTATTTTTACGAGATCCCCTTCGACGTCAAAGGGAAGGTACGACACGGAAACAATTATTTGTTCGCCTGGGTCGGACCTGTCTCTCCACAAAAAGCCAAATCCGTCCTCGGTATTCGAATCGATCTCGGGCCCAACGAACCGGGCCTCGTCCAAATGCCTTTCTGAGCAGATTCGATGAAACTCGATCAGCGCCCGTCCTCTCGCATTCGCGGGCGATCTGAGCAAATACATCCCGACATCATTGCCCAAAATCAGAACCACACCAGCGATAGGCACCCCGATAGCAAGGACAATCCAGCGTGCCATGCGCTGCGCGCTCCATTTTTTAGGTGTCATCCCGGCGAAAGCCGGGATCCACCAGCGATGCATCTTTGCCAAGCGTTAGCATGGATCCCGGCTTTCGCCGGGATGACTTGGCTGTTCTGAAAACAGGTCACCCGTTCTTACTATGACACACCGCCTGAATCTTGTTGCCGTCGGGATCGCGGACATAAGCGCCGTAGTAATTCGGATGGTAATGCGGGCGCAGCCCCGGCGCGCCTTCGCTGGTGCCGCCGAGTTCGAGCGCCTTGGCGTGGAACGCGTCGACCGCCGCGCGGCTCGGCGCGAGGAAGGCGACATGGCCACCATTGCCGGGCTGATGCGGCTGGCCGTTGAACGGCTTTAGAATAAAGACCTTCGGGCCGGCCGCCGTGCCGTAGCTGAGCGTGCCGTCAATCTTGAAGAAGGGGTGGATGTCGAGCGTCGCCAGCACGGCGTCGTAAAAGGCTTCGAGCTTCTGCGGATTATTCGATCCGATGGTCACGTGACTGAACATGGCGTCCTCCCGTTTTCCCCCGCATCGTCATGGCCCGACTTGTTCGGGCCATCCATGACTTTAATCACCACTATCAAGAAAGACGTGGATGCCCGGGTCAAGCCCGGGCATGACGAAAAAGGAGAGCGCGTCAAAGACTAGAACGCATACTCCTTGAACACCGGATCGACGCTGCCATTCCAGCGCCCATGGAAAGCTTCGAGCATTTCATCGGCGGGCGATTTGCCCTTGCCGACAATGTCCTCGACGGTGGAAAGGAACACGGTCTCGTTCTCCGAGCCCGCGCCATCGCCTTTCGCACGCGCCTTCAAGCCCGCTCGCGAAATCTCGACCGCGCGGCGCGCGATGTCGAGCAGCGTGCCATTGCGGAAAGGCGTCTTGAAGCCGAGGCGGGGCACATCGTCGCGAAGCTGCTGGCGTTCTTCCGCCGTCCAATCCTTGACGAGATCCCAGGCCGCATCGAGCGAGGACTGGTCATAGGTAAGGCCGACCCAGAAAGCAGGCAGCGCGCAGATCCGCGCCCAGGGCCCGCCATCGGCGCCGCGCATCTCGATATAATTCTTCAGCCGCGCTTCCGGGAAAATGGTCGTGAGGTGGTTGATCCAGTCGCCCCGCGTCGGCGTCTCGCCCTCGGCGCCCTTGAGCTTGCCTTCCATGAAGGTACGGAAAGACTGGCCGGTGACGTCGATATAACCCTTCTCGCGATGCACGAAATACATCGGCACGTCGAGCGCGTAGTCGACATATTGCTCGAAACCGAAGCCCTCGTCGAAAATGAAGGGGATCATGCCTGTCCGCGCGCGGTCCGTGTCGGTCCAGACATGCGAGCGGTAGGAGAGATAGCCGTTCGGCTTTCCTTCCGTAAACGGAGAATTGGCGAAGATCGCCGTGGCGATGGGCTGGAGCGCGACGGCGACGCGCAGCTTCTTCACCATGTCCGCTTCGGAAGCGAAATCGAGGTTCACCTGAACGGTGCAGGAGCGGTACATCATGTCGAGACCCATGGTCCCGACCTTCTTCATGTACTCGGTCATGATCTTGTAGCGGCCCTTGGGCATGACCGGGATCTGGTCGCGCCGCCAATTGGGCGTGAAACCGAGACCGAGGAAACCGAGGCCGAGTTCGCCGCCGACCTCGCGCACCTGCGCGAGGTGGTCGTGCAGTTCCGCGCAGGTCTGGTGCAGCGTTTCGAGCGGCGCGCCCGAGAGCTCGAATTGTCCGCCGGGCTCCAGTGAAATATTGCCGCCGCCCTTCGGGCTTTCGAGGCCGATCAGCGTCTCGCCCTCGCGCACGGGAAGCCAGCCGAAGCGTTGCAAGCCTTCCAGCATGGCGCGGATGCCATTCGGGCCCTCATAGGGAACGGGCGAATGATCGGAGAGATAGAAGGGAAACTTCTCATGCTCCGTGCCGATGCGCCATTCGGCCTTCGGCTTGGAGCCGCGTTCGAGCGCGGCGACGAGATCGTCCCGGCTCGTGATGGGCTCGGGCCCTGCGACGAGTACGCTCATGAAGAGCCCCCTGGGTTGGACAGGCCGTGTCGTTGATCGCGAGGCCGCATCGCCCCTGCCCGGTCCCCGGCCCTTTTTTTGACGTCGCCAACATGTAGGAGCGCCGCCGCGACCTGACAAGCGCTAAAGAATTGCCTCCGTGAACTTGCGAACGCTACGCAAAAGGCGTCCGACCGCTACCAGTCACCCAAAATCATCTGGACCGCTGCTAGCGCCGCGATGGCGGCCGTATCGGCCCGCAGGATGCGGGGCCCGAGCGAGATCGCCACCGTGTCCTTGCGGGCATGAAGCCGGGCGCGTTCTTCCGCGTCGAAGCCCCCTTCGGGGCCGATGAGCAACGCATAAGGTTGCCCCTTGCCGCCTTCCGCCGCGAGGCGCTCCAACGCCACTTTCGAGCCGCCGGGCTCCGCCGCCTCATCACAGAAAAGAATGCGCCTTGGCCCTTCGCGCTCCGTCCAGCGGTCGAGCAACGTGTCGAGCTTCTCCGCCTCGCGCACCTCCGGCAGCGCCACGAGCCCGCATTGCTCGGCCGCCTCGATGACATTGGCCTGCAGGCGCTGATCCTTGACGCGCGAAACGATGGTGCGCCGCGTGATGACCGGCTGGATCATGGCCGCACCCATTTCCGTCGCCTTCTGGGCGATGAAGTCGAGCCGCGCGCGCTTCACCGGCGCAAAGAGAAGCCATATGTCGGGAAGCGGCTGATGCGCCCGCGTCCGCTCGATCACGCGCAGGATCGCCGCCTTCTTCGAGGCCTCTTCAATCTCGGCCGCCCATTCGCCGTCATGCCCGTTGAAAATGAGAATGCGCTCGCCCTGCCCCATGCGCAGCACATTGACGAGGTAATGCGACTGGTCCTTGTCGAGCTGAACGTCGCCGCCCGCAGCCATTGGCGCATCGACATAAAGCCGCGTCTTGCCGGTGCCGCAATGCGCGGGGCTGTCGTCGTCTTCGTCGTCGCGCATTGTGCTGTCACCCTCTCCGTCATGGCCCGGTTTGACCGGGGCATGACGACTAGAACTATGGTAATCACAAGACAATCGGAAACAAAAACCGCCGGCCCCATGCAAACTCGCCCAACCGTTCGCATTCTCTTCCTCGACGCCGAGGGCCGATTGCTGCTCATGCGTGCGCATGACCCGGATGTCGGAGATCACGAGGGCCGAGTCTCCGACACCACATACTGGTTCACCATCGGCGGCGGCATCGAGCCCGGCGAAGACCCGGCCACGGCGGCTCTACGCGAAATCGGCGAGGAGACCGGGCACACAAAGGTCCGCCTCGGACCGCCGGTCTGGTATCGCGAATGCATCCTCACCGTCAAAGGCGAGAAGCGGCTTTTCGAGGAAACCTATTTCCTTGCATGGACCGAAGAGACGGAACTGAGCAGCGAGAACTGGACCGAACTCGAACGCAGCGTGATAAAAGACATGAAATGGTGGGGTATCGATGAGCTGATGGCGAGCGACGATATTTTCTATCCGCTCTGCCTCAAGGAATATCTGCCGCCCCTTCTCAATGGCGAGTATCCTGCCGGCACCATCACCATCGGGCTTTGAGTTCATGTCCACTTCCGCCAGCGAAACCCGCGTCGCCGATGCCCCGGCTGAAAACTGGGTCGACCGCTGGGCGCCCGCGCCGCTGCGCCCCTATGCGCGTCTCGCGCGGCTCGACAGGCCCATCGGCACGTGGCTGCTGCTGCTTCCCTGCTGGTGGTCGATAGCGCTTGCCGCCGACGGCTTGCCGGATTTCCGCCTGCTCGTCCTTTTCGCCATCGGCGCCATCGTCATGCGCGGGGCGGGCTGCACTTTCAACGACATTGTGGACCGCGACTTCGATGGCCGCGTCGAGCGCACGCGCTCGCGCCCGATCCCCAGCGGCGCGGTGAGCGTGAAACAGGCATGGGGCTTTCTCGTCCTTCAATGCCTGATCGGTCTCGCGGTGCTGCTGGCGCTTTCGCCGCTCGCCATCCTGCTCGGCATCTCCTCGCTCGCCATCGTCGCGGCCTATCCCTTCATGAAGCGCATCACCTATTGGCCGCAATTCGTGCTCGGCCTCGCCTTCAACTGGGGCGCGCTGATGGGCTATGCGGCGGCGACAGACCACCTCGCGCTTGCGCCGGTGCTGCTCTATCTCGGCTCCATCGCCTGGACCATCGGCTATGACACGATTTATGCGCATCAGGACAAGGACGACGACGCGCTGATCGGGGTGAAATCCACCGCCCTGCGCTTCGGCGCGGCGACACATCGCTGGATGTGGGTGTTCTATGGCGCGATGTCGACCACGCTTGTCGCGGTCGGCATTTCGGGCGCGCTTGGGCCGATCTACTTCGTTGGCATTGCGCTCGCCGTCGCGCATCTCGTCTGGCAAATCCGCTCGCTCGTGATCGACGATGCGGCTCTCTGCCTGAAGCTCTTCCGCTCCAACCGCGATTTCGGATTGATCGTCTTCGCGGCGATCGTGGTGGATCGCCTCTTCATCTAGCCCGGCTTCACATCCGTCAGCCTGTCGATCCTGCGCAAGGCCGGGAAGAGCCACATCCAGAGCGCGACGACGCCGATCGTGCCGATCCCGCCGACCACGACTGCGGGCACGGCGCCGATCCAGCCCGCGACCATGCCGCTTTCGAATTCGCCGAATTCGTTGGAGGCGCTGATGAAGATGAGATCGACGGCGCTGACGCGGCCGAGCTTCTCGGGCGGCGTCGCAAGCGGGATGAGCGTCGAGCGTACGAAAACACTCACCATGTCCGCGCCGCCCATGATCAGCAGCGCCACAAGCGACAGCGTGAAACTTTCGGAAAGGCCGAAGACGATGGTCGCGACGCCGAACAGCGCGACACAGGCAAACATCGCAAGGCCCGTATGGCGGTGGAGCGGCCGCCAGATGAGCAGGAAATTGACGATGACCGCGCCGACGGCCGGTGCCGAGCGCATGAGCCCGAGGCCTTCCGGCCCCACATGCAGAATGTCTTTCGCGTAGATCGGGAGCAGCGCCGTCGCGCCGCCAAGCAGCACCGCGAAGAGATCGAGCGAGATCGCGCCGAGCACGATGGGCTGCGTCCTGATATAGGCGACGCCCGCCATGGCGCGGGCGAAGGCGCCCATGGTCGGATCGACGGGTTGCTGCTTGTGCTGCGTGCGCAGCGCGATAAAGGCAACGGCAACGGCAATGAAGAAGAAAAGGCAGGCGCCATAGGCGGCTGTCGGGCCCCAGATATAGATGAGGCCGCCCAATGCAGGACCGCCGATGACCGCGACCTGAAAGGAGGACGAGCTCAGCGCGATGGCGCGCGGCATCTGCTCCTTTGAAACGAGCAGCGGCACGAAAGAGCGCAGCGCCGGCCCCGCAAAGGCGCGTGAAACGCCCGTCAGCACCAGCACCAGATAGAAGGGCCAGACGTTGCCGGTCTCCATATGCGTCAGCACGATGAGCAGCGCGATGGCCAGCGCCTGAAGCCCATAGCTCACCGCCGCGATGAGCCGCCTGTCGATCCGGTCGGCAACATCGCCCGCTGGCAGGATCAGCAGCACCATGGGCAGGAATTGCGCGAGCCCGACAAAGCCCAGCGCCGTCGCGCTATGGGTCAGGTCATAGATCTGCCAGCCGACCGCGACGGATTGGATCTGCGAGCCCAGCGTCCCGAGAAAGCGTCCCGCAAGGAAAAAGCGGAAATCGCGCACCCCAAGGACGCTCTTGAGGGAAACCTGAGGCGTGGAGGACGTGTCCATGGATACCGCTCGAAACTGGAACCCCGCGGCTGCAGCGCCGCCCGACGGGCCCCTCGATCCCGCGATGCGCTTTATGGCCCAGGATTCGCGCCCTGTCGCGCCCCTTCGCGTGGCGGAAAAGCAAACCCATTGGCACAGAACGATGATTCTGAGTTCACTTCTTCTGGCTACTTCGTCCCGCGGTGCAACGAAGCGGAATTCATCACATTCTTCGAAGACTCGATCACACCCGCCTTGACCGACAATCTGAATCATAGTTCATTCTTGTTACTCGAATGGAGGTTCACGCTTTGGCCTATAGACGCACCGATTCCGTTGCCGCCCGGCTCGCCGATACGCGGCGCCATATCCTGAACGCGGCTCGCGAGCTTGTCGCCGAAGGCGGATTCGCAGCCGCGCAGATGACCGAGGTCGCGCGCAAGGCGGGAGTCGCCACGGGCACGCTCTATCGCTACTTCCCCTCCAAGGAAGAGCTCTGCCGTCAGGTTTTCCGCGAGGTTTCGGCACGTGAGATGAACGTGCTGGCGGGCATCGCGCAGGGCCCCGGCACGGCATCAGCAAGACTTGAATCTGTATTGCGCACCTTTGCCACCCGCGCCGTGCGCGGC
>JAJXZC010000404.1 GCA_021780275.1 Pseudomonadota bacterium | reverse complement strand
CGCGCCGATGCGCGCGAAGGAATAGACCATCAAGCCGATCAGGGCGCGGTCGCGGAGGCCGATCACGGTTGTCGTGTCGATCGCGTCGAGGAGCTGGCGCGCCTCGACCGGATCGAGCACCGGCGTCTTGCCGCGCCGCACGATATGACGCGGCCCGCGCACGGCGGCGGCGGGATTGGTCGGCATGATCTGGCCGTTCACCATCCAGTCGAACAAATGTTTCAGCGCCGCGAGACGAAGTTTCGCGGTTGGAGCCGAACGCGCCTTTTGCAACTGCTCGATATAGGCCGCGACATGGACGCTCTCGATCGCCGCCAGCTGCGTCACGCCATGCGCCTCAAGCCAGGCGAAGAATTCATGTGCGGCGCGCACATAGGCGCGGCGCGTGTGCGGATTCCTGATCGGCGCCGTGAAGAATTCAAAGAAGCGATACGAGGCGCGTTCGCCCCCGGCGGAGACGAGGGCAGGGGCGCGATCGGTTACGAGGGCCGGAAGAGTGGTCACAGCTTGCGCGCCCCAGGGAGTAATCGTGTGATATCGGCCGCATCGAAGAAATACAGGAGCGCATCGATTGTCGCATCGCCCCGAATTCGAGCTGCGGCTATCCGATGATTTCCGTTGAGGATGCCTATTTCTTTGCCGGCTGATGGCTGCAGGTCTAGCTGAACACGAAATTGATCACACGGCAGGCCAATCTTGACGAAGTGCGCAATGCGTTCGATGTGGAATTTCCGTCCTTCAGGACCCTGTAGGCGGCCCTTTGCCTGATCCCATGGTTCGCTTTCGAGTTGGTCGTTTTCAGCCGCCGCCAGAATTTCAGGCTCGGAAATCGGATCGCATCCCCAAAGTGTCGCATTCAACGGATTGACGTGATGTAGAAGCTCATCGACCGGAACTCGGTGAAGCTCAATTTTCACGATCTCATCTCTCCAATGATATCTCATAAACGGCGCGTGTGCGGGTCGTGGATGTTCGGGACGAAGAATTCAAAAAAACGAGTCTGGGCGCGGATCCCTGCGGCGGCGACAAGCGCGGAGCTAATGAGCGACGCAAGGGCTAAATGATTCATTGCCCCACCTTCCACTCCACTTCGGCGCGTTTCAGCATTCGATCCCAAAAGGAGACCGCCAACTTGAATAACGGCAAAACTAATCTCCCTTGCGAATCACGGCATTCGACTGCGTCAAAATCTACAACGGTCGAACATCCTTCCGGGTGTCCCGGATTGGCGACGAAAGCAGAAGAGCTCATACCCGGCGACCGAAGCGTCAAGCCTCCCCTGAATTCTTTCAATAACGCATTCCGGTTCGGCTCAATGAATTCTCTGAAAATTGCTTCTCCGCTCCAATGCGATGACCATTGGTCGTCTGCCCATGCCCTCTTTGCAGGCGTGTCACAATCTACCTTTCGAAAAACGTGGCCAATAGAGCGCAGCATCGAAACGATCGCGATATATCTCGCTTGGATCGTCTCCATCGGCTGCATGGCGAACGCGCGCTCTCCAAATTGCGCGATTAGCGCTTCGACGAAACGCAACTGTTCACGAGCGACTAGCATTCCCAAAATCCCTCCCAAATTGTATATGATAAAGGTTATTATCATATACTCTTGGCTAAGGCGAGGCTTCCGAAAAACGCGGCTCGAAATTTTTTTCGCGCCGCCGAACCGAACTTGGCGGGTTCAAAGGCTTCTGGCTGTCCAAAACCAATGGAGCCAGAATCATGTCATCAGATGGACCCAAAAACAGCCAGGGCTACATCCGCAATCAGGCCGAAGCGGGAATGACCGGAGATCCCTATTTTATACAGCTGCTCAGCTATACGGACGGCGAGTGGACTGAACAGGTAGCGCGCGCATGGATTCGACATGCGTCCGAAATCTTCAAGCGTCACGCTCAAGCACTAAAAGATTGGCCGCCTATGCGTCGCGAGCAAATCGAGCACATATGGGTTTTTGAACACATGAAGCCCATACGCAACTGTCCGGGCTGCCCGCCGGCGCTGTGCGAAGAAATTGATCGGCATTTTCGCTGGCGAGGGCGCGCTTTGCGACGGCTGGTTTCATCTCACTGAGGCGCTGAAGATCAGGAGTCTGGTGCAGATTTCTGCACCAGACTTTTGCAACGAAAAACACCAGTAATATCAGCGCGCTTTAACTCACTCAAAATTCTTGAATTTTCCAACGTCGGCGATGTCTCGACGCGGACCAAAAACAACGACCGGCCCCTCTGTATCCATGCACGGGCCGGCGTTATTTGATCGCCGCGGGTCGATCCAGTGCGCGGCTGCTCGCTTGAGGGCGGATGTGGCATCAGGGCTGTGGGCCGTTCAACCTCAAGGTGACAGGCTCCGGGACCACAGATAGACGTGCAGAAATAGCGAAACGAACAGCGCGATAGCGCAGTTCCAGAAGATCCAGTTCCAGAAGTGCCAGGGGCTGTCGGCGGGGAATGCGCCATAGATCCACCACACCGCGGCGGTGAGGGCGATAAAGCCGAGGAATACCACCACCCATCCGACACGCACGGTCTCAACGAGGAGAATGCTCGCCAGGGCGACGGCCGCCGGGACCAGGAGAAACGGCTCATAGCCGTGGTAAATGGTCGGAACGTAGAGTTGGAGGGCGTTGTAGCCCAGCAGGGTGGAAGCTCCAGGGACCTGCGACACGCCAAACGAAACGGCACCGGCGATGATTTTTTCCAGCGACGGGCCGGGCGGCGGTGTGGGGGGCGTCCCGGCCGCGGGTGAGGTCGTGCTCATGCTTTGAACCCGCGGAACATCACCGGCATGACTGGAATGACTCCGGCATGGGCGCGGGCGAGTAGGCCGGCGCCAGGAAGCAGACCTGGCCGTCCTGACGCTGCAGCACGATCGGTTGGCGGATCAAATAGATGTGCAATTGTGTTCCCGGTTCCGCCGGAACCTGAAACGACGACTGATATTCGTTACGTGTCAGCGCCAACGGCCTGGGTTCGGCGCGGTACTTGGCCGTGGCCTCTGGGAGAGCATCAGGGCTCACGCCCCGCAGGGTGAGGGCCCGCGCGAAGGGCGCCGAGACCGATTGGACGAAGTCTTCGTCATTGCGCCCCACGAATACCGTGAACGTGTAGCCCTTGTCGTCCCGGGTGACCGTGGACGTGGCGCCGACGTCCGCCCGGCCGCCGGTGAATTCGGCACCGATCTGCGGCAATGATCGGCGGTCGCCCATGGTGATCACGATGGGCTGCCCCGACGTATCTGGCAGGTCAGCGCCGGTGGATGAGGCGGCGAGAAACACACGGGCAGGCTGCTCCGCCGCAGCGGATTGATAGGCGCTGGTGTGGACCGTTTGCGATCGGAACGCATAGACGTCGGTGTTCTTGACAATCGGGGGCCGCCCGGGTGGCAGGGTGGTGATCGTGCTGTCCGGCGATGGCGGAGAACGCGGCTCCGAGGGCTTTACCTCCAACCCGGCCAGTGGCCACCAAATGACCGGGACGGTATCGGGCCCGTTGTTGGTAATTTCATACCTGGCGCACCATGATCCGCCGACGGCGTTCGCCTGTGGCGCATAGGCCGAGGCGATGTCGAGCTGCGCGGTCTGGCCCAGCTCGGAGACGGTCGCTGTCTCGGGGTCCTTATGGTCCTTGACCAAGCTCAGCGGCGTCGCAGGTTGGGGACAGGCCGCGGAGGTGAGCTGCCAGGGTGTCCCGGCTGCGGCGGGAGGGGCCATCGCGCCAAACACAAGTATCGGATAAAGCCATGCGGCGCCCCGAAGCGGGCGCGGTTTACCCCAGACCTGGTTCATGCCGATCCCCCCTCGCGCTTTGAACCATGTGGCCATAGCCGGCGTGGCCGTGACCGGAGCGGCCATTGTCAGCGTAGGCACTGATCAACGCGCAGTATAGCAAACCGGCGCAGCTTTCATTGATGTTTTTTTCTCACTGTTCATCCAGCCGCGGACATGCCGGGGAAGGCACCAGCTCGGCGATGGTTGTTGCCGAGGTGGCAGATACGAAAAGGTTGGCGCTGATCGCGGTCTTACGGGTGCTCGACCCGCGGGAGGTCAGCCAGCTTTTGCCGTCAGCTCGATTCCAAGCACCTTCATGACCGCGATCGTTGTCTTCAGCGTCGGATTCGTTGCCAGCTGGCCGCGCGATGGCTCCGGCGCTGATACTCACGCCGACTTTTTCCGATGGCACGACGAGGGTGTGTCGTCGTCGCGGGGTATTGAGATCTGGGACGGCGAATGTTGCGTGGATGCCACAACGCGCAAGCGAGTTTTCCCCTCGCTGTGAATCGCGCAAATTCGCCTTGCCGCTTCGTAATTGTTAATATTCATAAACATCGTCGTTAATTCGGTCTTTGATTTGGCAAGAAAATGTCTTTGGCTTCGAATGCAAGTCACGTTTCTGCCATCACTATCCGGCGTTTTCTAATCGCGTCGGTCTTTTCTTGCTTGGGCCTCGAGGGATGCTCAACGATCGGGCCGGCTTCGATTGACCAAGGCCGGATGCGCTATAACGAGATCATCCACGACACGTAGCCTAATGCTTCGGCAACATGATAGTCGTCGAGCAGGTCATGCGTCTGCTTTCAGCACAAAAGTAGACCGACTCGGGAGGCGACTTCGGAATCCACTTCGGCTCAAAACTGCCCGTTCGGACACGGGCCGCTTTGTATCGTGAGTTGCCAGCATCCTTGACTCCGCGCCGCCGAAATGTTCTCCTTGCGTTCTCAATTCGAAATGGAGCGGAACCATGTCGGCAGCGGCCGAGCAACCTGTCGTCGTCGACGCCACGGACGAGGAAATCGACGCCGTCGTCGCCGAATTCGGCGGCGATCCTCGACTAGCGATCCGCGAACTCCTGCACGACCTGACGCAGATCGCTTTAGACTCCGAGGCGTGCGTTTCGCGCGGCTATGTGCGCGGCAACCTGACGCCGTTCAGGTTGCGCGAACTGGCGAAGGGGGAGACGTCGCCTGTCAGCCCGGCTTCGCGGCCGTGAGCACCGCCGCCCTAAACACGAACCTGACACCTTCGGGCGTCCAGTGCGCTCCGGTATCCATCTTGTCGCCCTCGACGCTGTCCTCGATCATCGAGAGGAGTCCCGCGCGGTCGTCGTTGGCGGGAAACGAGCGGGCGACGAATTGGGGCGCCAGATAGGACACGTCGAACCGCCGGACTTCCGGCTCGCCGAGGCCGACCGCCTCGAAAAGGCGCCGCAAATAGAGCAGCGTCCAGTATTCGGCGGTCGAGGGGTCACGGATGCGGTCCATGGCGTTCAACGCCGCCGCCTTTACAGGATCGTCGGAGGCGAAGGCGTCGCAGATGACGATCCGGCCGCCCGGCGCGGCGAGGCGGACCATCTCTGCGAACGCAAGGGCGGGATTCTCGAAATGGTGGAAGGCGAACCGGCAGGTCACGACGTCGAACGACCCGTCGGCGAAAGGTGTCTGGTAGACGTCGCCTGTGCGCCATTCAACATTTTTGACGCCTTCGCGACCGGCGAGCTCGCGCGCCTTGTCGAGCATGGCCGCCGTCGAGTCGAGTCCGACGACGTGGCTGACGCGTTTGGCCAGCGCGCAGGCCACTGTGCCGGGGCCGCAGGCGAGGTCGATCGCCCTGTCGTCCGGCCGCGGGCAAGCGGCGTCGACGACGAGCGCCACGACGCCGTCGGCATGGAGTTCCCTGGCGCCTGCGAAGCCGGTCGCCTGGCGGCTGAACTGGTCTTGGATCGCGCGGTCGTGCGCGTCTGCGTTTTCGGGGGTCATGGGTTCTTCCGATCGCGAAATGGAAATGGCTGCGCGCCGGCCTCCGCGGAGACCGGTCAGATAAGTCGCAGCGTTTCGCGGATCGAGGTCATGCCGGAAAGCTATGGGCGTGCGAGGCGAGTGTCAACGGAAGTTCCTCGGCTCACCGTCGCCGCCTCCGCATGAAAGACGCTTGCAAGGCGATGACGCTCGCCAATATGCGCGGCCTCGGCGTCGAGTCGGTCGAAGTGACCTGCGCCTGCGGACGCGAGTCGATCATCAACGTCTCCGCCTTGCCGGGATCTGTCGAAGTTCCGTCGCTAAGGCTGCGGCTCCGATGCTCGGACTGCGGGAAGCGACCGGCGTTCGTTAGGCCCAACTGGCTGGAATTGCGGGCGCCGGGGATGGGCCGCGCGCCCGCCTAAGGGGGCTTCGCCTAACGCGCCAGAAAATCGACGATGGATTTACGGATGTCGTCGTCCACCTGATCTTGGAAGATTCCTCGAGCTTTCAGTTCGGTCTTCGAGACGAGCAGCGAATGGTCTCCGCCCTCGACGACATGGTGGGCGTTAGGCGCCGTCATGCGCCGGCGAACGCCGTCCAGCAGGTCGAGGGGGCAGAGCCTATCCTTCGTTCCCTGGACGAACAGCGTCGGTACGCGGAGAGAGACCAGCACTTCGTCGCGCAGCTTCGAGGGATCGCCGGCGCCGCACAGCGGATAGCCAAGGCAGACGACCGCCTCGACCGGCTCGGCCAAAGCGACGTGACAGCCAACGCGTCCGCCCATGCTCTTGCCGACCAGCACGATCGGGCCCGCGTGACTTTCGCGCAGCGCCGCGAGCGCGGCTCGGTGGGTTTCGATGAGCTTGGGTAGTCGGTCGGGGCTTTTCCGACCGTCAAGCGCGTAGGAGTAGTCGAACGGGACGACCGCCCCAATCGATTCCAGCATCGCGCGAAAGCTCTGCATGCGCGGATGCGACGTTGGAGCGCCGGCGCCGGGAGCGAGAAGAAAGGCGATATCGCGTTTTGCCATCGTCGATATCTAACACGTAGCGTCGGCGCCGGGGCTGCTCCGCTGACGGCGCGTCGGCGTGACGCTATCCCCCGACCTTGCGCGAGCGCGCCTGCCGGGCGACACGCCGATCGGCCTGGTTCTTCTTGCTGATCGCTGCGGACAGATCGTCGTAATCGACGCCGCTCTTCTTCAGCGCGCGGCGCGCATCGTCGACCTCGAAGCCGAGCAGTTCGAGCACGCTCATGTTGAGGCTCGAGGCGATCC
>JAJXZC010000676.1 GCA_021780275.1 Pseudomonadota bacterium | reverse complement strand
GCCGGAATTGGCCATCCCCAGCCGTAGGCGTAGTTCACGACGATCGGCAGCCCGCTTGGGAAGACGTTTGCCACCCCGAAGCTCTGAAAGATGAGCGGCGAGAACGACTGAATTGTCCCGCGTTGATAGTCGTAAAAGAGTTCGCCAAGTGGGAGCTGGAAGGGCGCGAATCCAGGCATCACGAGTTCTGCGCTTTTCACGTATGCGATCGGGACATTGGCGAGATTCAACGTATTCGTCCCGTTGCCGTAAATCTGCTCGGTAACTTCCTGTGGCTGGTACGAGCGCCGCATGATTGAATCAGCCGTGCTCGAAGCAGCGACGAGAATATCTTGCAACTGCGTTGAGGTGTAGGTCGAGAGGTCGTAGTCGTTTGCCTCAGCCTGAAACGCCGCGACGCTCAGATATGTTGCGGGATTGTTGAGCAACATGAACGACCTCCAATACACGCGCGGCAAAAGCATCGATAGCGAATCGCTCGCGAGCCGCACGGCTGTCGGCAAGCGCCTTCTCTCGATCGAGCGAGAAGGTGGCGATTCGTTGGGCGAGTAGGTCGATGATCGGCTCGTGCCAATGTCGCCCATCGTGCAGTGTCACTTTTCGACTAGCGATAAGCTCCCCCAGATCGGCGAATTCCGCCATTCCGGTCTGCCCCGAGTGCAGGACGGGCGTCCCGCATGCAAGCGCCTTGAGCGCGATGATTCCTGCACCGTCTCCACGAGCCGGGTAGAGCAGCGCGTCGTACCCGTAGAAGAGCTTCGCAAGATCGATCTCAGCGCCGATGAAACGCCTGGTTTGGATGCGTCGGTCCGTGAATGATACACCGGTCGGGGCGTATCCGAAAATATCGAGCGACGCATCGATATCTGCGCCCAGAAACGCTCTGCCAGCGAGATCGATCCCAGCAGCGGGGTCGTCGGCGCTCTCGGCAATCGCGAGGAAGCGCAGGCGCCCCCGCGGGCGAGCGTTCAGCTCGGGCGCAAACACGCGCGTATCGATCCCGGCAGGAAGGACGTGGATCTGCTGATCGGGTCGCGGCATTGCAATTTGCGCACACCACGCAGATGGAACGATGAGGTGATCGATACGATAGAGTGCGCGATAATCGTTTGGCGCCGAGTGTGGCCACCAGCTGCAGCCGATGTTGATCTTGTCGGCGACCGAGAGCCAGTGCTCGGGACGTCCGATGTGAAGCACGACGCGACCATCGTCAGTGTTCGCGCCGAGCGATTCGATCCTCGCCCGAAGGAGATCTGCGAAACGACTAAATTCCCGACTGTCGCAGCGAATGATGCAGGAACGAGCCTGGGCGGGCTGCATGACTGGCTGGGCGAGCGGCTCAATATGCGCGGAGCGTTTACGTCGCTTCACGCTGCACCAAGAAGGTGAGAGGGCAGCACCGAAGCGCTGCCCTGTTGCATCGTCACGAAGCTCCTTACGCTACCGACGATTTCTGGTACTGGATGATCGCCGTATGCTTCGCAACGCGGTGCTCCTGGGCGAACGTCGTGGTGATCATGCGCTGCACGCTCGTATTGATGCGAGCGAGCTGCTCTGCGCCCAGCGGACGCAGCTGCGAATGCCGAACCTGCTTGCTGTTGTAGAGCAGGACGTTCTGGTAGATCTCGCCCGAGAGCAGCGGGTTGAAGAGCGGCGAGAGGTTCGGCTCCTCGCGCACGGCGAGCACGCCGTAGCCCGAGTCGTAGAACTTCACCTCCGGGACGCCGGCGACGAAGCCATTGACAGCCTCGCTATTCGGCAGCACGCGAACGATCGGGTTGCCTGCTCCAGCACCGGTGAAGGTATTGAAGTCGGCTTTGAGCTCCGGCGGCACGAGAATCGTGTCGGGCATCATCGCCGGGAACTTTTCGGCGACTCCGCGCATCGTGTCGCGCACGGTCTGCTCGGCAAACGCCACGGGCGTCGTCGCTGTTCCCCCGTTGGCGTTGATGTAACCGTTCGCGGTGATCCAGGTCACGAGCCCGTCGGTCTGGCCGCCGGGGAAACCCGATACGACCGTGTGGTTGCCCGAGATGTGCATCCACTCGCACTCGTCGAGTACCTCGCGGGTCTTGAGCTCCGTTTGGAAGTCGATCGCTTCCTGAACGAGCTTTTCGGTTTCGCCGTCGGCGAGCACCCACGAGCCGCCACCGGTGAAGGCGGCGACCATGTCGTCGGTAACCTGCGCGGTCTTACCGATGCGGCACGTTTGGTTCGAGTTTTGCGCTGCCGCGACGGCGTCGGCCGTTGGCGTTGTGCCATCGGCGTACGATGCGACGCCCGATCCCGGCACAACGAGGGACTGCTCGTCCCACTCGTGGACGACGCCACGAGCCTTGTTGACCGGAGCGTGCTGCAAGACCGGACGCGGCCGGCCATCGGTGATCGAGATCGTAGCGCTGAGATCCTGACGAATCAGGTTTGCGCCGACGACCGTATCGAGTGCTTTTTGCACTTGTTCCATACTCATTTGGCGTTCCTCCAAAAGAAAGAACGCCACGATTGCGGCGTTCTCGTGAGATTGCTCGTTCACACAACGAGCGGTGTTGGTTTCCCGAAGTCGCGCGGCGCGCGCCAGGAAAGTTTAGGAGTGGATGAGGTTTTGCAGTTTGATCGCCTCGGCGATCGACGTCGGCTTCACGTCCAGCAGTTCAGCCTTCGTCGCCTGCGCAGCCGGATCGTCGGCTTTGCCACCGTCGAGTCGCTGCGTCGGCACGAATCCCGGCGCGCTCGGCGTCATGGCGTCCTGCACGAGCGCTTTGACTTTCGCTTCGGCTTCCATCGCGGCGGCTTTCGCCGATTCCGCTTCAGACTTCGCGGCGTCGATGAGCGCCTGAGCCTCGTCCTTGATGGCCTTCGTCGCGGCGTCGAACGCGGCTTGCGCCGCCGACAGCTTCTCGCTGACTCGGGCTTCGATCTCGGCGGCTTTCTCTGCAACAAGTTTGTTGATGTCCGCGAGCTCGCCGTCCGCCGCATCGACCGCAGGCGTCACGGATGCCTTGATGTCGAACTTCTTCTTCGCCTCGGCAATCGCGTCATCGATGTGCTTGCGCTGCTCTTTGGTGTATTTCGAGCGATTCTTTTTGCGCCCGAAAAACGACGCGGCGGCGCGGACATGCTCTTTGGTATCGAGCGGATAGCGCTTTTTGCCGTCCTCCTGAAAGCCCGGATCCGCGTAGTCAGCATCCTTACCGTACGGCTCCTTGTCGTCTTTGGCCTTTTCATCAGGCGAAAGGCCGTCTTCGCGCACGCCGTCGATCTCGCCGGGAGCGCCCTTGTCGGCATCCTCGTCGTTGCCGTCCGCGTCGAGATCGTCGTCCTCGTCTGCGGGCGTTCCGAGCGCTTCGAGGTGATCGTTGATCGCCTTGGTGGCATCGGCGATTCCAGCGAGATGCTTTTTATCGGCTTCGGAATGACGCCGGCCGGCCTTTTCCTTCTCGCCATCCTTATCGCCGCGCATCTCGTCAAGCGCCGCGAGGAAGTTGTCGATCGCGGTCTTGATGCCGATCGTGCGCGCTTGCTCGTCGCTGATGCACATGGCGCTTTGCAGGTCGTAGAAGAGCGTACTAACGAGCGAGATGATCTGCTCGTAGTCATCGGCGCCGTCGCCGTCGTGATCGATGTCGTCAGGCGTGTTGTCGGCCATAATGTACCCTTTAGCCTTGAGCGAATCGAAAAATCTCGATACGAACGACTTCTGCGCGTCTCCCTTAACGGTGAGCACCTGCGCGTCGGCGTTGACAGGAGACCACGCCTCGCCCTTGTGCTGCCCAAAGATGAGCGAGAGCTCGTTGATGGCGATATCGGTGATGGACTTAGCCATGAGCGTCTTCCTTCCGGGCGTAGCCGCCCCAGCTTAAGCCGGCGAGCTCGCCTTTGCGAGCCGCCTCGGTGATTGCAGGATCGTGTGGCTTAATCCCCACGAACCAATGCGTCTCGTTACCTTTGCGAATGTCGATCCCGATGATTTCATCGTCATCGGGTATTTCTGACCCCGGAGCCAACAGCGCACCGCTTTTGAGGATTGGCGCGCCCGGAAACGAAGCCACGAGATCAGCCTTGAGAATCGCGTCTGCATCGTGATTGGCGCGAAACTCGCGATTTGATGCTGCACAGAAGTCGTAGGCCATGCCGACAAGCGCGCCTCTTGTTACTGCATCGTCCTCGCGATCGAGCCCGACCGACGCGCCGATCGCGATAATGACGCCCTGGTTATCGACATTGACGGCCTTGAAGGCTTGCACGGCCGCAACCTGGCGAGCGCTCTTTACTACCTCGGCTATCGTTTTCATAGCGGCCTCCTAGGTAATCATGGTCGCGAACGTGTGGTGATCTTCGCAGCAGCATCTCCAGCGCGGCTGATCGCGCGGGACAGACCCTGTCCTATCGCAAGTTGGGCACTTTACGCGCACCATTTCGTTGTTGGATGCGTCGCCCATACCCTCACGGACGATTGCTTTGAGACGGCGATCGTATTCAGCCTCGAGCTCGCGCCAGAAGGTCGGGGGTTTCAGCATCGCGTTCCCCATGCGCTGGCGCATCTCCGCGTGCAAAGCGCGCATCGCCTCGGCGGCGCGCGGACCAAGAGCGAGAACAGCCATCGATCCTCCTACCGAAACAGTTTACGAATTTCCGCCTGAAACTTCGCGATTGTCAGCGCTCGATACGTCGGATGCAATCGCACCTTCTCGCTCTCGATTTTTAGGCGCTCGTTGAGCTCTGCGCGAGCGCGCCGATAGGCTTCTCGCTGCTCGATGGTTATCTTCACGAGGACGCCGTCACGATATCAGGATCTGCGGCGAGCACTCCACACGCGCAACGCGGGTGTGCCGGCGGCGAGTCGACGTCAACGAAATCGAACACGTCTCCAAGATTCACGGTCGTTCCATCGGCCTCGTCGCACACCGGGCAGACATTCGGGCCTTCGGTGGTCACCCACTCGACTCGCTGGATCTGCGCAGCCCGATAGAGCGCCATCGTTCCCGCATTGCTCGCGCGGCTTAACTCCGTTCTGGCAACCATTTCTGACCACTGATTCGTTGGAATCACGCGCTCAAGCGTTGTGCCGTCGGCGGCATAAATATGATAGCCTTGCGCGAACGTATCGGAGATCGAAGCGGCGGTAGCGGGAATCGAAGATCCGTTCGCGAGCGCCACCTGTAATGCGTCGACGAGCGCTTGCTGCTCGCGCTGATTGACCAGCACGCCAAACGCCTTGACCTTCGCTTCCAGTTCCGAGAGCGCCCACGTCGGGACCGTCTCGAATCCGGTTTCGATCGCGAGGAGTGCACGCGCGTTGCTCCAGCCGGCATCGACGAGAATGGTCATCTCGTCCCACAATACCTCGGCGTAGAGTTCGCCGCTTAAACCCTGGATTGCCGAAGAGATCGCCGCCGCCTCCGCTGGGGTGATGGCTTGGTCGCCTGAGGATGACTTTCGATCAAGACCGGCAGCTTTCCAGAACGCATCTTCGTAGCGCTTGCGTACGACCTGCAACTTCTTGGCGAGAAACGGCGTCTCGTCTTCGATCTTGGCGAGATGCCCGCTGGTGAACTTTTCGCGCCCTTTTAATACCAGGCTTTTCCCTTTGCGCCGGTTTTTGCCACTCCGTCATCTTGCTCATCGGGCGTCGCGATCTGTTGACTGGTGGACTCGCTTGCTGACAGTGGCTCGTCCGAGGCGACGTTTGGCCCGGTATGCGCTCCGAGCAGCGGCGCATCGACATCGAACTTCGTCGAGTCGATCGGCGGCAGATTCACAAGCCCCCGGGCTTCGTTGATCGTGCCGCCGAAGTTCACCACCTGCGCGGCTTTTTCGAACATGTCATATCGCAACGAATGACGCCGCTTCGGCGCGAATTCCAGGTCGAGGATGTCGAACTCATCGACGAGGAGCCCTTTGGTGAGGTGCTCGTAGATCGATTCCTCAAGCGGCAGGACGCACTGCTCCTGAAAGGTCGCATCATCTTCGGCTTTGCCCGAACTTCCCAACGCGCCCGCAGCGAAGAGCAGCTTGCCCGGCGGGACGTGATACACAGCGCAGATCTCGTCCCGATTGAGGCTCGACCCCTTAGCGAAGTCGATATCCTTTTGCCCAACGGTTTCGGTTCCGCGCGACTTTACTTCCCACGAGCCGCTGAGCATCCAGGTCGCATACGCATTATCTGCGCCGCGCTTCGTGTTCCGAATCATCGCTTCGGCGGCAAGAATCTGATCTCGGTTGCCATCGGTATTGACCATCACCATGCCCGGGACGGCACCGTTCTTGAAGAACCCTTGACGATGCTGGCGGATAGCGAAGTCCAGGCCGATCGTGAGATCGAGGTGTTCGAGCGGGCTGGGCGCGCCGAGCAGTTGATCGCCTCCACCGCGATTGAAAAAGATGATGTCCTCGGGCTTCACGGGCTCAGAGGCCATAAACGCTGAGCTGCCGATCATCTCCGGACTGCTCGTGTCGATGGCTTTGCGCGACCGGATGAGATAGGTTTCAATCGCCGTGCGATTGGCGTTCGGCTTCGGCAGGACGAGACGCGGATCGTAGCGCTCAAGCCCGACAACCAAGCGACCTGCGCGCTTCTTACGCAAAAACGCACGCCCAAAGACCAAGATATCGACCGCCAGAGCATAACGCGCGCGGCGTTGGCTCATGCCGACGAATCCCTTTGCCATGAACTGCTCGATTTGCTCGATACGTGGGTCGTCATCGTCCTTTTCGGCGTTGCCAACCGGATCGATGCCGTAACCATCCGCGCTCACCGTATTGGCGATGAGGTTGACGCACGCTGCGACCCATGGATGCTTTTGATGGAGCATCCAGTAGGTTTCCATCTCCGGCAGACGCGTTGCGCCCATCGTGATGACGTCCGATATATTTGCGTACGGATCGGCACTCGCGGTCGCTTTCGCTATCGGCTCGATTGCGCGAGCGTGCGCATATCCTGAACGCCGACGACGACTCATGCTGTACCCCTCATAGAACCGCTGCGTAGACAAAGCCGCCACCGCGGCGCATCCCTTCGCTGGCGACCGCGACGCGTTCGTG
>JAJXZC010000281.1:3918-7070 GCA_021780275.1 Pseudomonadota bacterium | reverse complement strand
GGGCCTCACCAATGACGATGTGGTCCTCGCTGACGCGGTTCTCATGGTGCCGGTCAATCCGGCCTTCGCATCGCTCAATCTCGCCCAGGCGGTCCTGCTGATCGGCTATGAGTGGTTCAAGGCGGCCGACCGGACCCCCGCCGAACAGATCGACTATCTCCAGACGCGGCCCGCGACCAAGGAGGAGCTTCTGGGCTTCTTCGAGCATCTGGAAGGGGAACTCGACCGCTTCGGCTTCCTCAAGCCGCCGGAAAAGCGCCCCTCCATGGTCAGGAACCTCCGCAACATGTTCCAGCGTGCCACCATGACCGAGCAGGAGGTCAGGACCATGCGCGGCGTCGTCGCCGCTTTGACCCGCCGGGTGCCGAAAGGCGAGGGGCCCGAGGGCTGATTTCGCGTTCGGTTTCAATTGTTTGACACCCGCGGCGGTACGGGCTAGAAACCGCCCTGAAGACGGACCCCTCCTGGGTCCGTTTTCATTTACGCACCCGTGGGAAACGGCGACGCTTGAGCCAGTTTTCCCTGTCGGCCCAAGGGCTTAGGCTCTGAAGGCGAAGGAGGGGCGTTTCCACTATTTGACAGGAATCGCGATGACAAAGCGCCAGGAAGCCAAGTACAAACTCGACCGCCGGATGGGCGAAAACATCTGGGGTCGCGCCAAGAGCCCCGTCAACCGCCGCGAATACGGCCCCGGCCAGCACGGCCAGCGCCGCAAGGGCAAGCTCTCCGACTTCGGTGTGCAGCTCCGCGCGAAGCAGAAGCTCAAGGGTTACTACGGCAACATTTCCGAGAAACAGTTCCACGGCATCTATGTCGAAGCCTCGCGCCTTCGCGGCGACACGGGCGCCCTTCTGATCGGCCTGCTCGAGCGCCGTCTGGATGCCGCCGTCTACCGTGCGAAGTTCGCGCCGACGGTTTTCGCCGCCCGCCAGCTCGTCAATCACGGCCATGTGCTCGTCAACGGCAAGCGCGTCAACATCGGCAGCTACCGCCTGAAGGAAGGCGATGTCGTCGAGGTCCGCGAGAAGTCGAAGCAGCTCGCCATCGTTCTCGAAGCGGTGCAGAGCGGCGAGCGCGACACGCCGGACTATCTCGAAGTCGACACCAGCAAGCTGACGGCTCGTTTCGTCCGCGTCCCCGGTCTGGCCGATGTGCCCTATCCGGTGCAGATGGAACCGCACCTCGTCGTCGAACACTATTCGCGCAGCTAACCGCCGCGCGAGGCCGGAAAGTCAAAAGGCCGCGGTTTCCCGCGGCCTTTTTTCTTGGAGACCCTTGGGGGAGGGATCTCCGGGAACCGCGCATAGGGGCATGCGCGGATTTCGTCACTCGACCGTCACCCAGCGGGAGACCGTGCTGCCACCATTCGGCGTCGTCCGCGTCACTTCGCGGTTGCATTGCCCTGCCTGACACTCTCCGGTGGCATTGACGCTGGCCGAGTTGCCGTTGGGCGCCATTGCTTCCTTGCTGCGGGACCAGCCTGTGCCTTCCTCAGTGCGGGAGAAGTTGCTTGTGGTGCTGCCACTGCCACCCTGCGGACCGCTGGTGCTCGCCGTGTGCGAGACGCTCCCATCGGCATTGTGGGTAGTCGCGCTGTCATGGCTGTAGGTATTCCCGTTAGGGCCGGTGCGCTCGACGGAGCGGCTGCAGCCGGCACCTTCCGTGCAGCCGTGTTCGGCATTCATGCTGGCGGTGCGCCCATCAGGTCCCGTCACGCTATGTGAGCGGTCGACCGAGCGATGTCCGGAACTGCGCTCGACGCCTTTAGACCACTGTGCTGAGCCGCCATGGGCCCCGACAGCAGAGCCGTGCCGGAGACGTTCGCGCGCGGAGGCAGCATCTGCGATGGAGGTAAAGGCGAGCCCGGCGGCGAGTGCAACACTGGCGAGGTGAAGATATCTGCTGTTCATCGTGTGATCTTCCATCGGTTGGGAGGAGTTATCGCGCGGCGGAGGCGCGCGCCTTCATCCGGGCACGGACCTCGTCGCGGGTGATTTTGCCGTCATTGTTGGTGTCGTATTCGGAGAGCGCCGCGAGGTGCGCATCGACATATTCGTCGCGGCTCACCACGCCGTCGGCGTTCTTGTCCATCTTCCCGAACTGCGCTTCGAAAGCCGCCCGCGCCTCGTCGATGGTTACGCTCTTGTCACCGTTTCCGTCGGCGCCGCGTAGCATGGCGATATCGTCTTCGGCGTCGGCCTTTGTTGGTTCCAGGAGGAAGCCAGCGGCGCCGACCACAACGAGCGTCTTCAGAAGTGTGAGCCCGGCAAAGGTCAGAAGGGCCTTCCGGCCGGTCGCGGATGTCAGGAAAGATTTCATGGCGGTCCTCCACACTGGCTGCCGGGCGAGCGCCCTTGCGACGCTTGCAGTCTGGAAGGTCACTGTTTCGCGGCCATTTCCGGCGCGTTACCCTTTGTAACCAAAGGTAACGGCGCTTGTGGTCGCGCGAGCTTCGGCGCAAAAAAGAACCATGAACGCAATGGAACATAGATCGGACATCGTCATCGTCGAGGACGACCGGGAGGTCGGCGATCTCGTCAAAGCCTTTCTCATGAAAGAGGGGTTCGACGCGCGGCTCGCGCGCACGGGCATCGAGATGGATCGCACGCTCCACGAAAGGTCCGCCGATTTCATCATCCTCGATCTGATGTTGCCGGGCGAGGATGGGCTGTCGATCTGCCGCCGCCTGCGGGCGCGGAGCAACGTGCCCATTCTCATCCTGACGGCGAAGGGTGATGACATCGACAAAATCATCGGGCTCGAGCTCGGCGCCGACGATTATATGGCCAAGCCCTTCAATCCGCGTGAGCTTCTGGCGCGCATCCGTTCGATACTCAGGCGGACATCGCCCGCCATCGTCGCGGGCGGAGAGGGCGAACGCATGCGCTTCGGAGATTTCCTCCTCGATCTCGGCGCGCGCAGGCTCTTCCGCGACGGCGTCGAACTCCCGCTCTCGACGGGCGATTTCGATCTTCTCTCAGTACTCGTCCATCACCCGCAGCGCCTGCTCTCGCGCGATCAACTGATGGACATAACCAAGGGCCGCTCCTGGGAGGCATTCGACCGGTCGATCGACGTGGCCATGTCGCGGCTCCGTCGAAAGATCGAAGACGATGCCGCGCAACCGGCTTACATAAAAACCGTGCGCAACG
>JAJXZC010000281.1:0-3908 GCA_021780275.1 Pseudomonadota bacterium | reverse complement strand
TGCTCGCCGTGCCGGTCGAGAGGGTGTGACCCATGCGTGGGCTTGTCCTCCGGGTTTGCCTGATCGTCGCCCTGGCCATCGCCGTGATGGTCGCGGCGGGGTTCGCGATCTATTTCGCACAATGGCAGGACAGGATCGGCGGTGGTCTGCCCCTGCCAGTGCCCAATCAGGTCGTCGCCATCGTGGAAGTGGTGGAGAAGACGCCCGAGGTGGATCTGCCGCGGCTCCTGACGGCTTTGAACTCCTCATATGTCCGCGTCTCAGTCAGCGCGATGGAGCCGGGTAGCGACGGCACCGTTTCCATGCCCTTGATGACGCGGCTTGTGGCCGGTTATCTCCGCGCCTTGGGTGGGCGGAAGGTGCGGGCCATGGTTGATGTGTCGGAGGGGCCGTCTTCCGACGCGGTGAACCTGCGGGGCGGAAGGTTCCTGGCGATGCATCCGATGCGGCTCGTCGTGGAGTTGAGGGACGGGCGCAGCCTTACGATCGAATTCCGCAGTTCCGTGCTGATGCGCTTCACCGGCTTCCGCATGGCGCTCATGGTTCTTGTGGTGACGATCCTTGTCGGTGCGGCGTCGCTCTGGGCGGTGCAACGGCAGATCCGGCCGATCCAGAAGCTCGCCTCTGCCGTAGATCAGTTCGGCACGAGCCTCGACCAGACGCCGATCCGGGAAGAGGGCGCAAGCGACGTTCGGAGCCTCATCGGCGCTTTCAATCGGATGCAAGGGCGCATTCGCGATCTCGTCGAAGGACGCACACGGATGATGGCCGCGATCAGCCACGATCTCGGCACTTATCTCACCCGACTCAGGCTGCGCGCCGAGTTCATTGGCGATGAAGAGCAGCGTGAGCGCGCGATCCGCGATATCGAGGATATGAGCGCGTTGATGAATGACACGCTGACGCTCGCACGGCTGGACAGCAAGGGCGATGATTTCGAGGTCGTCGATCTGGCGTCGGTGGCGCATCGCGCAGTGGCGGCGGCGGGGGCGTCTGAAGCGAAGCTGAGACTTCATTTGTCGAAAGGGCCGATGCTGGTCCGGGGCAGGGAGGCGGCGCTCACACGGGCGCTGGCGAACCTCATTTCCAACGCGCTCAAATATGGCGGCGAGGCGGATGTCACCTTATCGCGTGAAGACAACACTGTCCGGGTGCGGGTCGAGGATCGAGGGCCGGGTATTCCGGCGACCCGGCGTGAAGCGGTGCTGGAGGCCTTCTATCGACTAGATGAGGCGCGCAACCTCGACGCGGGCGGCTTCGGGCTCGGGCTTGCCATCGTCGCCGACGTGGTTCGCCACCATAAGGGTGGGATAACGCTTGGCGACAGGGAAGGCGGTGGCCTCGTCGTCCAGGTCGACCTGCCGGCGGCAGAGGCGTAACCGTCAACGTGTGGTTATGAAACGGGGCTCATAACCGAATAAGGCCGCGCTTTCGCGCGGCCTTTGCATTCTGCTGAAAGAAGCGCCGATCAGGCCGCTTCCGTCTCGATGCCCTTCTGGGCGAGGAACTCGCGGAGTTCCCCCTGCTCGAACATTTCGCGGACGATGTCGCAGCCGCCGACGAATTCGCCCTTCACGTAGAGCTGCGGGATCGTCGGCCAGTCGGAGAAGTCCTTGATGCCCTGACGGATGTCAGCATCTTCGAGCACATTGACGCCCTTGAAGGGGACGTTGAGATAGGTCAGCACCTGAACGACCGCATTGGAGAAACCGCATTGCGGAAAAACGGGGGTGCCCTTCATGAAGAGAACCACGTCGTTGTTCTCGACTTCCTCGCGGATGCGGTCGAAGACCGGATTGTCACTCATCTGATGTCCTTCCGCGCGCTCATGAAGCGTCGCTGGTTGCTAATGGGTTTGTTCAGTTTTCCGGAACGGAGGTCTGCAGGGCGAGGGCATGGAGCTCGTTGCCCATGCCGCCCTTCAGCGCGTTGTAGACCATCTGGTGCTGCTGAACGCGCGTCTTGCCCTTGAAGGCCACCGACACGACGCTGGCCGCATAATGGTCGCCATCTCCTGCAAGGTCGCGAATATCGACCAAGGCGTCGGGAAGCGCCTCCTTGATCAGACGTTCGATATCGCTCGCAATCATAGCCATGCCGTAAACACTCCCGGTTTCAGGGCCTCAAAGGGCTTCCGCAGGCGCCGCCGCCATATAGGCCGGCAGCCAGCCCTCATGGGCATCCTTGAGCCGCTGCAATGATATGGGATTGCAACCGTCCAGTGTCAATTCGCGGGCCCCGGTCGCGCCGATGCGGACGGCCGGAACGCCGGCCTTCGCCGCACGCTCGAGGAAGCCCTTCACGGACGCCTCGGGCAGGGTGACGACATAGCGCCCCTGATCCTCGCCGAAAGCCCAGGCATGAAGCGGAATATCCTTCGGCGCTTCGACCCTCGCGCCGATGCCGCCTGCCATGGCCATTTCGGCCAGTGCGAGGTAGAGGCCGCCATCGGAAACGTCGTGGACGGCGGTCAGCGCTTCGGCGCGGATTTCGCTGCGCACGAAGTCGCCATTGCGGCGTTCGATGGCGAGATCGACAGGCGGGGGCGAGCCTTCGCGCCGCGCCAGAATGTCGCGCAGATAGATGCTCTGGCCGAGATGGCCCCTGGTTTCGCCGATGACGACGATCGCTTCGCCTTCCGCCTTGAAGGCGACGGTGGCGCGCTTCGACATGTCGGGCAGGAGGCCGACGCCGCCGATGGCCGGGGTCGGCAGGATGCCCTTGCCGTTGGTCTCGTTGTAGAGAGACACGTTGCCCGAGACGACGGGGAAGTCTAGAGCCCGGCAGGCTTCGCCGATGCCCTGAATGCAGCCGACGAACTGGCCCATGATGTCGGGCTTTTCGGGATTGCCGAAATTGAGGTTGTCGGTGATGGCCAGCGGCTCAGCGCCGACGGCGGTGAGGTTCCGCCAGCATTCGGCAACGGCCTGCTTGCCGCCTTCGACGGGATCGGCGGCGCAATAACGCGGGCTCACATCGAGGGTGAAGGCGAGCGCCTTGCCCGAATGGCCGACGCGGATGACGGCGGCGTCGCCGCCCGGTCCGATGGCCGTATTGCCCTGAATGAGGTGGTCGTACTGTTCCCAGACCCAGCGGCGCGAGCACTGGTCGGGCGAGCCGACGATCTTCACCAGCACTTCGGCGAGATCGTCGGGCACGGGCACATCGGAAGGCGCGAGGTTCGCGGGCTTCGGTGTCGCAACCCAGGGCCGGTCATATTCCGGAGCCTGATCGCCAAGCTCCTTGATCGGAAGATTGGCCATGACCTGGCCGTGCTGCTTGATGAGGAAGCGCAGGTCGTCCGTCGTCTTGCCGATGACGGCGAAGTCGAGGCCCCATTTGCGGAAGATCGCCTCGGCGTCCTTTTCGCGCGCAGGGTCGAGCACCATGAGCATGCGCTCCTGGCTTTCCGACAGCATCATTTCATAGGCGGTCATGCCGGCTTCGCGGCAGGGCACCTTGTCGAGATCGAGTTCGACGCCGAGGTCGCCCTTGGCGCCCATTTCGACGGCGGAACAGGTGAGGCCGGCAGCGCCCATGTCCTGAATGGCGATAACGGCGCCCGACGCCATGAGTTCAAGGCAGGCTTCGAGCAGCAGCTTCTCGGAGAAGGGGTCGCCGATCTGCACGGTGGGGCGCTTCTCCTCGGAGTCCGCGCCGAATTCGGCGGACGCCATGGTCGCGCCGTGAATGCCGTCGCGGCCGGTCTTGGAGCCGAGATAGACGATGGGAAGGCCGACGCCCTTGGCCTGCGAATAGAAGATCTTGTCGGCGTCCGCGAGGCCCGCCGCGAAGGCGTTGACGAGGCAGTTGCCGTTGTAGCTTTCGTCGAAATTCACTTCGCCGCCGATCGTCGGCACGCCGAAGGAATTGCCATAGCCGCCGACGCCCGCGACGACGCCGGACAC
>JAJXZC010000316.1 GCA_021780275.1 Pseudomonadota bacterium | reverse complement strand
TTCCTCGCGCGCCATGCCTGGCGGCAGGAGCAACCTTTCGACTATCTTCGCGGCCGGGCTGGCGTGCTTTGTCTCGCCGCCGGGACGACGCTGACGCTGATCACCGTTCCCATGCTGCTGACGCTGCAGTTCGCGCAATTCTCGAACCGCCCGGAAATGGACATCGAACTGGCGCTGCGGTCGTCGCTCTATCCCGCCAATCTCGCCAATTTCTTCGTGCCGGACGTCTACGGATCGCTGCGGCCGCTGAGCGGCGGCGTCTGGGGCCCGGGTTATTTCACACGACCGGACGTCGACTCGACGGATCGGGCCTTCAACTATCTGTTCGCCGGAAGCCTGACGGCGCTGCTGTTCGTCTGGCGCGGTCTCATTTCGGGTCGCGCCTTTGCGCGTGGAAACCGGATGTTCGCCGGTGTCGCCCTCTTCGCGATGGCCTATGCCTTCGGCCGCTACACGCCGCTCTTTCCGCTTCTGTTCAAACATGTGCCGGGCGTCGATCTGTTTCGGCGCCCGGTCGGCGGCACGTTCATCTTCGTGCTGGCGCTCGCCTATCTCAGCGGGCTGCTCGCGACCGATTACGTTCGCGAGGGCGTCGGCCTCAGGCGCGTCGCGCCGATCGTGGTCGGCGCGGCGTCGGTGGCAGCACTGCTGGTCTGGGCGATCGCCTTCTCCGCGAAGTCGGGCAAGGGTTGGGTCGCGGCTATGGAAGTCGCCAAGTGCGCGCCCATCTATCTCGGCCTGATCGCGCTGCTGCTCGTCCCGAAATCGCCGCGCGCCCGTGCGACCGCGCTGTCGATCGCCGTCCTTTACACCGCAGGCGAGCTGATCTTGCGCAACGCCGCGTCCGTGCTCAACGCCGAGCCGCGCAGCGCCTACGCCATGCTCGAAGCGCCGACCGGCGACGCCGCTCGCATCGTCGACGCCATCAAGCGCGACATGCGCGTCAACCCGGACGGCATCGGCCGCCCGCGCGTGGAAGTCGTCGGCCTCGGCGGTCCCTGGCAGAATGCGGCGATGGTCTACGGAATCGAGGCGACGAATGGCTACAATCCGTTGCGCATCGGGCCCTATGATCGTCTCGTGTCGCCGGGCGAAGACACGTACACGCCGCTTCACAGACGGTTTCCCACCTCGTTTCCGGGATACGATTGCCTGCTCGGCCGTTTGCTGGGGCTCGAGTACGTCGTGCTCGACCGCCCGATCGAACAGATGCCCAACCTGTCCAGACGCACCGTTGCCGAGGCGATCGTCGCTGGTCCCAAATCGTGGATCTATCGCCTGGCGAAGGTCTCGCCGCGCGTCACGGTCGAGAGCCGTGTACAGGTCGCCGATGCCGACGCGTACGTTGACGCCGGAAAGTTTCCGGCCGCTCTGCCCCCCGCGGAAGTAATGGTCGACGCGGACGACAAACTCACGCAGCGCTACGGCGCAGCCTCAACCGGCCCGGCGAAAGCGAAGATCGTCGCATGGGGTCCGGACCGCATCG
Source organism: Pseudomonadota bacterium (assembly GCA_021780275.1). The sequence continues at coordinate 5,593 of JAJXZC010000316.1, read as the reverse complement.
AGATCGAGGTCGAGACAAAATCGCCCTCGATCCTGACGCTGCACGATCCCTGGTATCCCGGTTGGCAGGTCGAGGTGGACGGCGTTCGCAAGCCCGTCCTGCGCACCGACGTGCTGTTCCGTGGCGTAGAACTGCCCGCGGGCGCGCGAAAGGTGGTCTTTGCCTATCGCCCTCTCTCTCTGAGAAACCTGTGGAGCGCGTTGCAATCGGCGCTGGCGGCCGACGAATAAGATCTCGTGGCCGTTCAGGATCGAAATCGAATATAATCCTGTGCGCCCTGCGAGAGGCAGGCACGCGTTTATGAAGATCAGCGAGCCGCTATGTCAGGCTTTCCGAAACTGGACCCGGTCTTTGTTGTTCAATCCGGCATTGCAACCGCGCTGGCGAGCGGCGTGGCGTCCGCGCGCTTTGGCGCGAGCGCCTTCATCTCACATTGGGTCTCGTCTTTTTTTGCCGCCTGGGCGACCGTTCTGCTGCTCGTGCCGCTTGCTACGCCTCTCATTCGGCGGATTGCCGACCGCCTGACGCGAAATGACTGATGCGTACACGGTGCTGGCCTCACTTGCACCGTCGCGAGGTGGATAGTGGCGCCGACGCGCTCTAATTGAGCATTCCATGCTCGAACGGCTAGGGTCGACTATCTGGTTTGCAGATGGCGGCGTGGTTTCCTTTCACGGCTTTGACTATCCGACACGCATGGTGATTGTGCGTCTCTGTGATGGTGCGCTCTGGCTTTGGTCGCCCATTGAGAAAACCGCGGAACTCGAAGCCGCGGTGATCGCACTGGGCCCGGTCGGACACATCGTCAGCCCCAACAAGCTGCATCACCTGTTCCTGAGCGAATGGCAGTCGGCTTTTCCAGATGCAAGTTTGTGGGGTACGGCGTCGACGATCACCAAATGCCGCGACGTCAATTTTTCCGGAACCCTAGCTGAAAATACGCCACTCGAGTGGGCGGGCCAGATAGAGCAAGTCTATCTCACGAACTCGCCTTTCCTGGACGAAGTGATTTTCTATTATCGCGATTCGCGAACGGCGATTATCGCCGACCTATGCCAGACCTTTAGCGAGGATTCATGAACCGGCACTGGCCGCGATGGATGCGAGCCTTTGCGAGGTTTTCGAAGATGGTTGAAGCGTGGGGATATCCGCCGATCGATTACCGGATCAGTTTCCGGCGCCGCGCAAGTGCGCGACGAAAAATTCGTGCCTTGATCGACAAGCACCCCGATTTCGTCGTGGTAGCTCACGGAGAGGTAATTCGAGAGAACGGCGAAGCCTTTTTACGGCGCGTTCTCGTGGCTCCTCTGATGGCGCAGCCTCACTGTTATTGTTACGCCGCGATCGATGTCGACGACCGGAAGCGGACATTCCCAACGGAAGAGATGGGTCAGCAGCGGCCGGGAGCGCGCTCGAAATCGTTAGGCCGCAAATCGCCCCTCTTCGCTTGAGCAACGTCTACATGCGGGAGGACTAACCTCGCGAGGAAGGCTGTTGTCGGACTAGTCCGACGCGAAACAATTGCGCCGGGACTGCCCCTAACCTTCGCCTTCGAACCCCACAAACGTCGTGGCATCATCGACCAGCTTGCGTTCGGATATGACGGAATTGGCGGGAAAACTGTGATCAGGCCAGCCCAAGGCGATGCTTTTCATGATCACCTGATCGTCCGGGATTCTGGCATGCTCGCGAACCACCGGAGATTGCATGATGCCTTGGCTGTTGATCACCGCGCCAAGGCCCCGCGACCAAGCCGCATTGACAAGCGTAGTAGCGACCGCGCCGCTGCGAAAGCAGTATCGTCACTGGATGCTAGCATCCGATCATACGTGACAATTATGCACACGGGCGCGTCGAACTGACGAAAGCCAGCGCCTCTGCTTATCATCACGCGCGATCCCCATGGCGCTAAATAACTGCTTGGCGACGCCAATCTGGCGTTCGCGATGCACTCCATCGAATGGTTGGCCAATTCAAAATTCGCGCGAGTGCGGTATGCCTGCCAGATTGCGCTCGGTATTGCCTTGCCGTATGCGATCCAGCGGCGCCCCCGTGATGACATAGAAATTCCAGGGTTGGGTATTCATCGACGACGGGGAGCGCATTGCGAGCGCGAGGATTTCCGTGATCAATTTCGGTGGGACAGGGTCGGGCTTATAGCCGCGAATGCTTCGTCGAGCTAGAATAACTTCATCGAATTCCATCATGGGGTTTTCCGATGTTGACGGTTGTGTTTTGCCGTAGACAAAAGCAATCGAACGCTAGGAAATCAAGTGCCTCCGTTCAGCATTGAAAAGTGGACAGGACTCACCTCTTGCGGACCTCGACTGGGTCGCCGAGCCGCCATTGCCCGCAGCTTGGTACGGCATCGGTCGAAATCAAAGGCCAAGTACAGGCGACTACTCGGCGCCGACGGAGCCACGCTCTATCAGTGTGGTTGCGAAGGCGCGCCGACGAAACCGGGCCTTACGCCGTCGCGCGTTACCTGCGCGTGATCGTCTTCTTCGTCAGATCGTCCGCCAATATGATCTCGCCATCGAAATGCGGACGGATGAGGGCGCGCCATTCCTCTTCCCGGCCTGCAACCAAGGGCGGCACGAAGTGGGTGGCCATCAAGGTCTTGACGCCCGCGCGCGCTGCGACCCTGGCTGCCTGTTCGGGCGTGCAATGATAGTCGAGAATGTCGTTCAGTCTCTTGGAGGGGATGCGCCGTACAATGTCGTCGCGGACGATCGCCTGAACGTAGACGTCCGCATTGCGACATAGTTCGTCGAGACCGCGGCAGGGAATGGTGTCGCCAGCCATGGCGGCGATCGCGCCTTCGTGTTCGATCCTGTACCCGAGACTCGGAGTCGCTGGCGCGTGGTCGGTCTCACAGGCGACGACGGCGCAACCATCGATTTCGAAGCGGTCGCCGGGCGTGAGTTCCACGACGTCGAGATCGGGCGACGCGTCGAGGTCGTCGTGATGGGCGATCCGGTAGGCGATGTCGGGGCCCAGCATCGCCATCATGGCGTCCACGACCGTCCGCAGCCCCGTCGGCCCATAGATGCGCAGCGGTCTTGGGGAAGGGTTCATGATCCAGTGGGTCGTGACGATGTCGTTGAGATCGCTGATGTGGTCGGAATGCATGTGCGTGATCAAAACGGCGCTCAACGCCTGCGGCGGCGCGCCCGCGCCTGCCAGCCGCATGACCACCGCGCGCCCGCAATCGACAAGAATATTGGCCGCGCCCGCCTTAACAAGCGCAGACGGACCAGCGCGTTGCGGATGGGGCATGGGCGTACCAGTGCCAAGCGTTATGACATCCATGATGGCGTTCTCTGCAGGCGTTCACTGGAGTCGCTCACATTCGTCCCCCAGAGGACGGCTGCAATGGCTCTCAAGGTTGCTGATTTGCTCGGTTTCGGCAAGGTCGGCGTCGACATGTCGTAGGCCTGGCCCTAAGGCATAATCCCATGGTCCGCCGGACCAGGGTCCTGTTCTCGAATTCGCGCTCTCGACTGCGTCAGCGGGGCGCGCACAAAGCTGCGCGACCAGAGCCAACAGCCTTGTCAATGCCGTTCGATGAGCACGGGCGAACAGGCCTCGTCGGTCAAGTTTGAGGGCGCCTGTTTCGGAGATTCCGAGAGTTCGCTCCGGACGATTGCGGCTATATCGTTCCCCTGGTCGTGGATCAGGTAATGGTTGGCGCAGGGCGCGATCCAGAATGACGCCGGCGCCGCTCGAGGCTTCAGAGCAGTGGACCACACATAGTTCGCGACGCGCAGCGGCGACACCATGTCGTGTGCACCCCAGATCAAGGTCGCCGGCACGTCGCTCTTCTCGAGGGCCTTCAGAAACCCAACCTCGAACTTCTTCCTTTCGTTGAGATATTGAATCGTCGCGGGAATGACCTGCGTGCCATCCTGCCAGGCGAAAGCATAAGCGAGCGCCCGAACCTCTGGGTCCTCAGGTTTCAACGGCGGGGAATATTGCGTCGCCCCGAGGCCGACGGCGAGCCGGTCGGGCGTCACTCTTTTGACGGCGAGGGCGCTGACGGTCGGATTGAGCATGGCCTTCTGGAAATCGGTCAGATTGGCCAGCGGCAGGTACATGTTCGCGTTCGTCAGGAATTGGTGCGTGATCCGAAACGGCGGACTCTTCGCACTCTGATACATCTGCAGGAAGTTCAGCGCGACGCTGTCTCCGCGATCGTGCGAGAAGAGCACGAACTCCTTGAGCGGAACGATTTTGGTCACAAAATCCCAGATCAACTGAGCGTCTTCGCCCAGCGTGTAGCGGTACGGCGCCACCGGCTTGTCGCTCATGCCGTAGCCTGGGAAGTCAAACGTGCAAACTCGAAAATCCTTCTGCAGATCGGCGATCAGGGGACGAAAATCGAAACTGCTCGTCGGAAAGCCATGCACCATCACGATCGCGGGCTTTTCCTCGCCGCCGGCGCAGACATAGAAGACCTTCACCTCCTGTCCCTTGTTTTCCGGCAAGGACGATCGCCAGGTAAAGTACTTTCCGCTCGCGCGCCATTCCTCGGCCGGCGAAGTCGCGAGAGCCGCATGCGGCGAGGCCGCGAAGGCCAGGAACCCGCATGCAATGTGATGCAAGAGTCGCATGAACGATACCTCTATTGATCGCTGGTCAAGTGTATTCAGCGGTCTCGCGAAGTGCTACTCGACTTCGAGTGCGGTGGCTCGGCGGAGCAGGTCATGGCTGAAAAGACTGAATCCATGCGGAAAAATCCGACCCAATCACGCGCGCGCCAAACCATCGACGACATATTGGAGGCAACGGCTCGAATTTTCGAAGCTGACCTCGAGCGCGGTTTGAACACGAACCAGGTCGCCGAGAAGGCCGGCGTGTCGATCGGCACGCTGTATTACTATTTCCCCAACAAGGTCTCGCTGCTGAGAGCTCTGGCGATGCGGGAGATCAACAGGCAGGAGCATCTCTTCGTAGGCGCCATCGCGGCGGCACGATCGAACGGGACGTCGGCGATCGTTCGCGCCATCGTACGGGAGGCCCTGACGCCGCTCCAAGGGCGAAAGGAACTGCGCCGACGGTTGATCGGGCACGCCGGCTTCGATCCGTCTGTTCGCGGAGCATTGAATGCCGCGCTGGATCGGGTGACGGACAGCCTGCTCGCGGCGGTGCAGGTCGATCCCGCTTGCGTGTCCCCTGAGCGCCGCTTCATGCTTCTCAGGTCAATGCTAGGCCCCATCCGGGCGGCAGCGCTCTACGAGCCGGACATGCTGTCGTCGCAGCTTTTCGAAGACGAGCTCGTCCATCACGCCATCTTGCTGCTGACGGCGGATATGGAGCCTGCAAAAAAGGCATAGTCTCCCCCGACGAGAGCGGAGTTCCTTTGGCCAAAGCCAGCGAGCTTTCAGCCCGCTGTCGATCCCTCGAGTTGGGCTCCAGGCAAGAAGCCGCCCTTCCGCCGCGTTCGCGAAAGTCTGGGAGACCGTCGGGCCTGAGCGGGGGCCTATGGCGCGGAGCCGAAGTGTCCTACAGAACGCACTCCGCGCAAAATAGCCCCATCAAAATTCGCAATTCGCATTCTGAGCGAGCGGGTGGCTCCACAATCGAGCTACGT
>JAJXZC010000172.1 GCA_021780275.1 Pseudomonadota bacterium | reverse complement strand
CGTGGTGGCGCCGACCGGCACCATCGGGCTGGTGATGGATTGCGACACCACCGGCATCGAGCCCGACTTCGCGCTGGTGAAATTCAAGAAGCTCGCCGGCGGCGGCTATTTCAAGATCATCAACCGCGCCGTGCCGGAAGGCCTGCGTGCGCTCGGCTATCGCGAATCCGAAATTGCCGAGATCGAGGTCTATGCCGTCGGCCATGCGTCGCTGCGCCAAGCGCCGGCGATCAATCCGACGAGCCTCAAGGCCAAGGGCTTCACCGACGCCAAGATCGAGGCGGTGGAAAAGGCCCTGGCCTCGGCCTTCGACATCAAATTCGTCTTCAACAAATGGACGCTCGGCGCCGACTTCCTGGTCAACGCCCTGCATGTGCCGGAAGAAAAGCTCGACGATCCGAGCTTCGATCTTTTGACCTTCCTCGGCTTCTCCAAGGCCGATATCGAAGCCGCCAATCTGCATGTCTGCGGCGCGATGACGGTCGAAGGCGCGCCGCATCTGAAGCCGGAGCATTATCCGGTCTTCGATTGCGCCAATCCCTGCGGGCGGATCGGCAAGCGCTACCTCTCGGTCGAGAGCCATATCCGCATGATGGCGGCGGCGCAGCCCTTCATCACCGGCGCGATCTCGAAGACGATCAACATGCCGAGCGACGCCACCGTCGAGGATTGCAAGGAGGCTTACATGCTCTCCTGGCGCCTGGCGCTGAAGGCCAATGCGCTCTATCGCGACGGCTCGAAGCTTTCGCAGCCGCTGAACAGCCAGTTGATCGCCGACGAGGAGGAAGACGAGGACGAGGCCGTCGAGGCGCTCGTCGCCGCCAACGTCCCGGCCCGCGCCACCGCCGTCGCGGAAAAGATCGTCGAGCGCATCGTCGAGCGGGTCGAGCGGCTGCGCGAGCGCGAGCGCCTGCCCGACCGGCGCAAGGGCTATACGCAGAAGGCGGTCGTCGGCGGCCACAAGGTCTATCTGCGCACCGGCGAATATGCCGACGGAAGGCTCGGCGAAATCTTCATCGACATGCATAAGGAAGGCGCCGCCTTCCGCTCGCTGATGAACAATTTCGCCATCGCCATCTCGGTCGGCCTGCAATATGGCGTGCCGCTGGAAGAATATGTCGATGCCTTCACCTTCACCCGCTTCGAGCCGGCGGGCCTCGTGCAGGGCAATGACGCGATCAAGAACGCGACCTCGATCATCGACTATGTGTTCCGCGAACTCGCCATCTCCTATCTCGGCCGCAACGATCTCGCCCATATCGACCAGAGCGACATCGGCCATGACGTGATCGGCAAGGGCGAGGCGCAGAGCCGCGCGCCGGAAAGCTCGCGCTATGTCTCGAAGGGCTTCGTGCGCAACAAGGCCGACAAGCTGATGCTGGTGCAATCGGCCGGCGGCGCGCCGGCGACGGCGCTGAAAAAGAATCTTGAAAACGAGATCGAGGCCGAACTCGACGCGCTCGACTGGTCTGTCGCCACCGAACAGACGAGCGTTGCCGACCGGCGCAGCGAGGCGCGGATGAAAGGCTATACCGGCGAAGCCTGCCCCGAATGCAACAACTTCACCTTGGTTCGCAACGGGACATGCTTGAAGTGCGACACCTGCGGCGCGACCACGGGGTGTTCGTAAAGACATCAACGCCTACGAAAATTTGGCGCCATTAGGATAGAAAGTCGTTCTTCAACGGAGGTCGAGGTTGCGGTATTTGCGATTTCGTATTCGTAATTTCAAAGGCATAAAAGACACGACGATAAATCTGGAAACTATCGCCGGCGCCTCTGTTTTCGCTTTTGTAGGTCTAAATGAAAGTGGAAAAACGACAATCCTTGAGGCCATTCATAGTTTCTCGCCCGACGACGCAACTAGCGAGCTTTTAGCTGGAGACAAGCACGTCGGCGTGCCCTTTGCGGAACGTGTTCCCCGCCATCAGCTTTCAAGCTTCACGGGCAACGTCTCAGTAATGGCGACACTTCAAGTGCAAGATGAAGAGAAACAAACTATAGCCAAGCAGCTCGCTAAAGAACGTCAGTTGACCTTAGATTGGTCGAGTATTCCATCGGAACTAACGTTCGAGCGAAAACAACGATTTGCGGATGGCGACCTACAGAAAAATTATTTCGATATTCTAGGCGACTTTCGAGTCAGGACGCCCGGTAATCGCAAGTGGAGAGCGCCTACGGCGGAGGAACTCACATTAATTAGAGACGAGGCTTACTCCTTTACACCGGACATTTCATATTTCCCGACTTTCGTATTCAATTTTCCAGATCGGATTTTCTTAACCGATCGTGGTGATAAGCTTGATCGCTTTTATCGGAGCGTTTTTCAAGACATTTTAGATTATGATGGAAAAGGGTACACGATCGAAAAGGACATTGTTCGTAGAGTACGTGGCGATTCATTTGTCATTCCTTGGCTGAATTTTCTAGAGCTTTGGGCAAGGGATGACGCTGAATCGAAAATTCAACACGTTATTGATCGCGCCAGCGCGACCGTGACAAATGTGGTTTTCGGACGCTGGAACCGAATTTTTGGTGAAGACACACGCGGCAAAGAGATCATTGTCTCCTATGGTGTTGCAGAGGGCGAGGTAAAGGACACAAGGGGCGTAGTCTCAAAGACGCACAGTCATGATGTCCACATCAAATTTCAAATTCGCGATGGAACCCGCCGTTTCGATGTAAATGATCGGTCATTAGGTTTTAGATGGTTTTTTGCGTTTATGTTATTTACACAATTTCGCGTCGCGCGCGCTTCAACTAGGCCACTACTTTTCTTATTCGACGAACCTGCCTCAAACTTACATGCAGCCGCTCAGCAGAAATTAATTGATTGCTTCCCGGAAATCGCAAAAGGTCCGCATGCGTTAGCGTACACGACGCATAGCCATTATATGATCGAACCGAAATGGCTTGAGCAGACTTTTATCGTTACTAATCGCGCGGATGGCCCACCAACGTCAGTGGTTGACGCGATTTCATTGGACGACGAATCGCTTGATATTAAGGCAACGACATATCGATCCTTCGTAAACGATCACCCCGGCCAAACCAGTTATTTTCAACCCATCCTTGATCGTCTTGACGTTGTTCCATCGCGTTTCGATTTACAGAAAGTTGGAATCGTTGTCGAAGGAAAATCTGATTATTATATCCTTCGTTACGCTGCAAAATTGCTTGGATTTGGAGATTTGCCTTTAGTTCCGGGACTGGGCGCGGGTACTTTTGGCGCGCTCGCAGCGATGCACGCGGGTTGGAATCTTCATTTTCTCTTTGTTCTGGATGGCGACAAACAAGGGAACGAAGAGCGAAGTCGATACGTGAAAGAATACGGGATTCCAATTTGCCGTCTTTGCACGATTGATAACTTAGTTACCGGCGTCACCGAAATTGAAGATTTGCTCGACGACGAGGCGCGGGATGCGGTGAAAAAGCAGCTTGAGATCGCGGGCAAACCAACAAAAGCTCATATTCGCCGTTTTTTCCAAGAGCGTCTCGCCAGTGATCAAGTTGCGAGTCTTGGCTCTTATTTCGACGAAAAGGCCAAGATCCTAATTGAAGCGTTAATGGCTCTTCTCTGAGTAGTTACCCGATTACCGTTACGTCACGTCCGCGGAAAATACATGTCGTGTTCGAGCCAATAGGCGAGCACGGACGTGATCACGATGAGCGCAAGGCCCGACAATCTCGGACGCGTCGATGGGGCCTTGCCGCGCTCGAACGCCAGCATGAGCAAGATCACCGTGGCGATGTCGATCGCAAGCCAGGCGCCGACACGCGCGGGATAGGCCTCGAACTCGCAGTTCGGGGCGTTTTTCTTTTTAGGACAAAAAGTTGAGCGCTTCCGGATAGCGGCTGCGAACTGCGGCCGCTGGCATGGCATCAAAGGCTTGACCGGCATGCCATTCCGGGATGAGCTGCGATCATGAGCGATCTCTATTCCGAGACGAAGGCCAAGCGTTTTAGCCAATATGCTGGTGATGCGAAAGCATGGATCATTGAACGCAGCGGCCGTGTCATTCTCGGATCGGCCGGCGACCTTGATCCGGCGGGGTTCGCAGAGATTTCCTTGGTCAAGGTGGGGTTGCGCTTCGCCTGGCTGCGATGTCTCAAGGCCATCGGCATCCGGCAGATCGTAAGCAAGAGCGGGCTCGGCTATCCGTTCGTCTGCCAGATCGGCGATCTCGCAGAACATCCGTTTTATATTCGCGACGCCTACCAAAAGGAGCTGGAGCTCTGTGCGGCCTGGTTGCGGCAGGAGCGAAGCGAAGCCGTCGTCTATGACGTGGGCGCGAACAGCGGCTTCTTTTCCTGTCAGCTCGCCCAAATGCTCGCCGATCAGCCGGTGCGGATCTATGCCTTCGAGGCCGTGCCGACGACGTTTGCCGCGCTCGCGAGCGCCGTAGGCCGCCTCGGCTTGCAGGAAAAGGTCTTCCCTTTTCCGGCCGCGGTCCGGGATAAGGCCGGGCCGACCCAACTCACCTATTCCAAACAAAAATCGCTCTGCTCGCAGGTTACGCCGAACGGGCTCAACAAAAACATCGGGGACTATCTCACCCATGCCGTCGGGATCACCTTGAATGAATTTCAATTAAGTTCCGGCGCGCGCCCGGCTTTGATCAAGATCGATGTCGAGGGGAGCGAACAGTCGGTCTTGCGCGGCGCAGATACATTGCTGTCGCGGCCGGACCGGCCGGCGATTCACTTCGAATATAATCCATCGACCGCCGCGCAAAGCGGCGAATCCTTGGAAGCGTTTCCAAGCCTACTCGGCGGGTACAAGCTTTATTACGTCGACGATCTATCGGGGCAAAAATTTCCGCTCGGCCATCCGATGAACGCAAGCGCGTTGAAATCCGTCGATTGGCTGTGTAACCTTTTTGCCGTTCCCGAAGGAGAAGAGTCCGAATCCCGCTGGGCATCGGCGCTGGCCGACGCGCGGCGCCGAATCTAGCAGAGGCAAACGCGACGCTCGAATCATTGCAACGGCCTCACCGCCGAGCGCCTGCCGGAATGCGATTCGTACTCTGCCTCACGCCCCCGGAAAATACATGTCGTGTTCGAGCCAATAGGCGAGCACGGACGTGATCACGATGAGCGCCAGCCCGATATAGCTCGGGCGCATCGAGTCTGGCTTGCCGCGCTCGAATGCCATCATGAGCAAGATGACGACGACGGTCGCGATGTCGATCGCGAGCCAGGCGCCGACATGCACGCCGCGGACCTGGTTGACCGCCGTCCAGGCGATGTCGATCAGCATGAGCACGAGGATCGATCCATAGAAGCGCTGCCAGCGGTGCGGCGCCAGCGACCGCGACATGGTGAAAAAGCAGCAGCCTTGCAGCAGGAACATGATGCTGTCGAAGAGCAGGTAGCCGGGAACGAAGGTCAGCGCCGTCTTCGGGCTGAGATAGGCCGAGTAGAAATATTCGGCCATGCTCTCGAAGAATTGAAAGAAGATGATCATGAAGGCCAGCAAGGCCGGCGCGCGCTCCCAGCGCAGCGGCTGGCTCTGGTCATCGCTGGCGAAGGATTTCAGCGCTTCGCCAAGCGCCAGCGCCAGGATGATGGTGAAAGCGCCTTGGAAGAAATTGATCGTATGGATGACGTCGCCGCGGATCGGCATAGCGCGAACCCCGAGATGGACACGAAGGAGGCCGGGGCGCGAAACGCGGTCCGCCCCCATGGAGGGTCTATCGTGTCATCTGCGGTAGCGGCGCCGCTGCCGGGGGTCAACCGCCCCCTCAACCATCGCCACGGCTTTGCGCCGGTCAAGCAAAAGCGGGCCGCCGAGGCGCGGCCCGCCCTTTGAAGGCGCTTATTCGGCGCCGACGCCCAAGGCGCTCAGCGGCGTCGTCGCCGCCTCGATCGTGCCCAAGGATTCGAGATCGTGCTCGATCCCCTGCAAGACCTTCGGTGCCCGCGTCTTCAGGACGAAGAACCAGACGGCGCCGGCCAGCATGTAGGCCAGGAAGCCCCAGGGGAAGTAATTGTAGGGCACCGCCGGCACCGGATAGACGCTGCCGAAAAAGGCGAGTGCCATCGACACCGCGCCGAGGGCGCCCAGGATCACCGTGCCGGCCGTGAGATTGCCTTCCCGATAGAGAAGCACCGGCGCCGCGATCGAGCACAAGAGATAGACGAAGATGAAGCCGAAGGTGGCGATCGTGCCGAAATAGCCGACGAGGTTCGTCTCTCCGGCCCGCGCGAAGGCGATGCAAAGCACGGCATTCAAGACGGTGCCCACGGCCACCGCGAAATGCGGCGTCGCGTGCTTTTCATGGACGGCGCCCATCGACCGGTGCACGAATTCGTACCGTCCGAGCGAGAACAGCATCCGCGCGAAGGCCGTGAGCTGCCCGAGCGAGCAGGCAAAGCAACTGATCATCGCGGCAAAGTAGATGAAGGTGACAACCACACCGCCGAGATTCGACGCCGCGGCAACGTCGGACAGCGGGGCCGCACTGGCACCAAGCTTGCCGGCGTCGTCGTGGAAGCCCATGGCGATGATCACCGTGGTAGCGACGAAGAAAACGCCGACGACGATCGCCGTCGCGACAATGGCGCGTGGCACCACGACCTCCGGATTGCGGATTTCCTTTGACAAGGTCGCAGCGCTCTCGAAGCCGACCCAGGAGAAAATCGCAAATACGATCGGGGGGGCGATCGTGCCGAACGAGGCGCCGGAGAGGTGAACTTGCGCCATGTCGATCTTGAAGCCGACGGATTTCCAAATCAGGAAACAGACGACGATGATCGCACCGACCGAGAGCGCCTCCAGCGTCAAGCCGAAGCGCGTCGAGAGCTTCACGTCGCGATAGGCGAGGACAAAGATCAACGCCGACACGGCGATATAAATGACGAAATCGGGCGGCATGATTTTCACGCCGATGGCCCCGAAAAAGTCTTTAAAGAAGATCGATGTCGCCACTGTCAGCGCCACCGCGGTGAAGAGATAGGCGGCGAGCATCGCCCAGCCCGAGAGCAGCCCCCACGACGGCCCAAGCGTGCGCGAGACATAGAGAAAGAACGAGCCGGCGGCGGGAATGCGTTTGGCGAGTTTTGCAATGTTAATCCCGACGATCGTGACACTGA
>JAJXZC010000703.1 GCA_021780275.1 Pseudomonadota bacterium | reverse complement strand
GCGAAATGAAGTCCGCGCAGGAAGATGCAGTCGGCGCCGTCGATCGAGTCGGCCACAACCTCGCCGCCCTCAAGCTCCTCGGCGAGGGCGTGTTCGATCGGGTCGGCGGCGACATCGAGAAGGTCGGCGGCCAAACGAAGGAGGTCGTTCCTCGGCAGGCCGCAATGGCCATCATCCGTCGCCTCCTGCAAGGCGAAGGAGACGCCGGCGCGCAGCCTTTGCGGGGCCTCCTTGGTCAAGCCGAGCTTCATGGCGATGGCGTCGGCGGTGCGGAATCCGATGCCGCGGATGTCGCGGGCCAGGCGATAGGGATCTTCCGTCATCACCTGGATGGCGTCGTGGCCATAGGTCTTGAAGATCCTGACCGCCCGCGATGTCCCGACGCCGTGGGAGTGGAGAAACACCATGATGTCGCGCACGGCCTTTTGCTCGGCCCAGCCGGCGGCGATCCGCGCCGCGCGCATTTCCCCGATTCCCGAAACCTCGCGCAGGCGGGCGGGCTCGGCTTCGATGATTTCGAAGGTTCCCTCGCCGAAGGCGGCCACGATCCGTTCTGCGAGCTTCGGGCCGATGCCGCGCACCATGCCGGACCCGAGATATTTCTCGATTCCCTCAGCGGTCGTCGGCGGCGTGGTCTTGAGGAAATCGGCCTTGAATTGCAGCCCGTGCGTTCGGTCGCTGGTCCAGACCCCGACCGCGTGGACGAATTCGCCCGCCGAGATCGATGCCACATGGCCGACGAGGGGAACAAGGTCGCGCCGGCCGCGCGCCTTGACCTTCAGGACCGCGAAGCCGTTGTCCTCGTTGTGGAAGGTGACCCGCTCGACCGAGCCGACGAGCGTTTCTTTGGGCGGCGTGGCGGCGTTGGATGGCTTCAAGGGGCGGACCGAAATCGCGGTGATTGGCGGTCAATGTACCATGAGCTTCCGAAGGGCCCCATTCTGGGGCTGTCAAAGAAACCGAAGCTTTCAGGTCTCGGGGTTCTCCACAGCTCAAGGGATCGGGTTAACAAGTTGGTGACCTTCCCGGCCCTAGCCTCCCATTGAATGAATCAGAGGAGGCCATGCATGGCGGACATAGTGGGTATTGCAGGTGACCGCATTCGCTCGATCGTCGAGCGCATCGAGCATATCGAGGAAGAGATCAAGGCCCTGAACGAGGACAGGAAGGAAGTCTTTCAGGAAGCCAAGGGCGAAGGCTTCGACCTCAAAGTTATCAAGGAAATCATCCGCCTGCGTAAGCAGGACAAGGACGAACGCGACGAGCACGAGTCGCTGCTCGATCTCTATCTCAGGGCCATGGAGTCGCCGGAGACAGAACGATCGAAGGCCGCATAGAATTTCAGGTCGCCGATCAGCGCGGCGGCGGCCCGCGCTGATCGGCGCCCATACCGAATAGCGCCGCGTCATTCAAATTGTTGGCCACAACAGGGCTCTTTTCTGCTGACAAACGTCAATTGGTTTCCGTCAAGGGCTGTGACAATATCGGTCAGAAGCTCAACGGAAGAATTCGCATGACGAGACCACCAAACCGGTATCGACCGACCGACGCCTTGTCCGCAGCCGAAGCTGTGTTCAAACGAGCGACTCCGCCAGCGGCCGAGCCCGTCCGCGCGCAGAGAAAGGGTGGCGTTCCCATCTCTAAAGAATTGGTGTCGATCAAGCTCGACAGCGATCTGATTGCACATTTTCAAGAGGATGGGCCGGGTTGGCAGGAGCGAATCAACGAGGCGCTGCGGCGGGCGACAGGCTTGTAATCCGGCAAGCTCTCAAAGGCAGTTCTCTCGCCGGTAGACACGAGGAACCGCGCAATTCATCGGCGGTCTACGCCGCGATGAATTCCTGCTGGCAGTGTCTCGCCGCGCCAGGCCGCCGACTTCGTCTTCGGCTGCCCAATCGCTCAGGAAAGCCATGCGGCCCGCGACCTCGAGCATCGATTTGGCGCCAATGTCGTCTTAGCCGACCGACCGGGAATTCCCGCTGCTAGCGCATTGCCGCCGCAGGAAGAATGGCTGCGGCTTCCCTATATCTCGTGGCTATCTGCGTTCATCGGATAGGCACGAAATATCAAAGCCGCGTCACCGCCATGGAATGACCGGGACGCGGCTTGACACCCGTCGCATCACATTTTTTGTCCGCCATTGGGCTTCTGTTTGCGCCGCTCAGCCTCTTTTTTTCGGAACTCGGCAATCGCATCTTGCGCGCGTTGATCGGCTGCTTGCTGCGCCAAAAGCCGGTCTTGCTCGATGCGCGCTTGTTTGATCGCTTCACTCTCTGCGGCATTGACCGGAATCCGCTGATCGGGACCATCGGCATTGGCGCGCGCCGCTTCACGGGCCGCGTTGGCTTCCGCCGGCGAAACATAGGGGGCGCCTGGCGTGCTTTGCGCCGGCCCGCGCTCACCGCGTGCCGCGGCTTTGTCGGCCTGGCGCCCTTCCCGCTTCGCCTCGGCGACGATTTTCTCCTGGTTCAATTCATTTCGAACTTCCCGCTCGGAAGGCGTCGAAGCCACAGACGGCGCTGATGGAGCGGGTGTCGCCGCCGCAACATCGGCTGAACCCGCTTGGCCGCCGCCTGCCTGACTTGGGGCGGGTCTCTGGCCGACGCGCAGTTCCGTTGCCCGCGCTTTCTCTTCCGCGAACCGTTGCTGAAGTTCCGGGTTTGTGACCTCCAAACCCTGTTCCGCTGCGATGCGAAGCGCTGCCGACTTAAACGTCTCGCTGCCGGAAAGTGTCACCGAACCCCAGCGCCCATGCGCGAGCTTGAGCGCTTCGGCCATGGCCTCGGTGTTCTTCTCGTCCTTGATGACGAGGGATTGTCCCTTATCGATAAAGGCGAGCGCGCCCTTGGAGCCGTCGGCCGCCACTTGGCTGTAGTGGATTTCTTCGACGTTTTCTATTTTGACCCGCTCGTGAATGAATTTGAGCGACGGTTGCGGCTCCGGCCGCTGGAACGTCGCCCCACGAATTTCCGCGGACTCTTCGCGCGTCTGCTTCGGCACGATTTTCTCGGCGCCTGCCTTGGGCGCCGCGAACGCTTCCGGCGACGTGGCATAGCTGTACCGCTGCCCGTCGCGCGCGTCGATACGGGTGCCCAATTCCCGAGCCGCTTTTTGGCGTTCGATATTTCGTTGTTCGGCTGCGGCGATCCGCTTCGCGTCTTCGACCGCCAATTCTCTCGCGGCTGCTTCAAGCTGAGCGCGCTGTTCGGCGTTGGCCAACAGGGCGAGAGACAAAACAGCCTCTTGCGAGGCGGCGGCCCCTTTCTGCATCTGCTCAATATTCGCCATTTCAATTTCCTTCAATTTGGACATTGTCTGGTTAAACTGCTTCCTTGCCGCAACCAGCTTCGGTTCAATCAATTTGCGATCACCCTCGAATGAACGCCCGTTCTCGAGCTTGACCCCCTGTCGCTCAGCGTCCTCCAAAAGCATTCGATAATTAAGAAGCTTGTCGATCCGATCTTGTCGATCACGAAGCGCCGCGCCCAACTTCTCAAGTTCGTCCTTGTTCGAGTCTCCGGCTACCATTTTTCGGGCGCCGACAAGCGCTTCTTGATATTTTTGAGCCGCTGCCTTCGAAGTCATCACATCGACAGGCGCGCCCCCCGTGGCGGGCGCGCGAGCTCTGTCTGCTGCAACCCGTGTTCTGACAAATGCATCGTTTTCAAAGACCGGCGCATCGCCACTGGCGATGCGCGCAGACGCTTTTTGGCTTCGACCCATCGCCGCCGCGCGCGTGCGATCCCGCATCTTAATGACGCTATCGTTATCAGGTTCCGAAACGGCAAACGCTTGCCAACCCGCGGCGCTCGCCGCCGCCCGCGTAAAACCCTCCGCGCGAACGGGAATATAGACCGCATTGGTCTTCACATCCTCGACACGCCGCCGAACCGATTCCGGCGCGACGCCACGATCGATCATTCGCACGTCGCTGAGCTTGTAGGCGGGCGCACGCGCCTTTTCGAACCGGCTGGTCGCCTCCATCGGAATCTGCTGAAGGCGAGCCTCCTGCGCCATGGTCTCCCGCCAACGCTGCAGATCCGGGATTTTCGGGTCCATCCTCTGGCCCTGGTCGTTCACCATTCGCACGGCGGCGTGGACGTGAAGGTGTTTTCGATCTTCATGCAGCGCGAAAACATATTCATGCCCGGCAAACTCCTTGCCAAGCATATTGCGCGCCGCCTCCACGAAGGCGGCTTTGTCCGTGCCCGGTTTCGCGCTGATGATCACATGGGCCACGTCGCGCGTTTCCCGCGAACGCAGCGCTTTCTTCCATGCGTTCGCGACCGACCAATTGCCATCGCGGCCCTGAACCGGTTTCCCATTGGCAAGCTGCGCGACGATTTCACCGTCACGCGTCATCCGACACAGCAGGGCGCCCGCGCCATCGACGCCATGCGCCCAACGCTTGACCTCCAACTCGACGGGCCCTTCAAACCCGTCAGAAAGCCGCGATTTCAGGCCATTGATCGACTTCTTATTGTCAAACAGCCGCATGGCCCGGTGTCGGTCGTCCTTGGCCGAACTCGCGGCCGCCGCGACGACATGAACCAATTGTCCTTCGTCGCCAGCCTCCACGCGAAACGCATATTTGTGACCGCCCAACGCGCCAGCCAATGCCGCCTGCGTTTTTCCCGAGTCGGCCATCCCAGGCAAGGCGACGGTAAAATACAAGACGTCCTTGCTCGGCTCCTGCTCGCGACCGCTTGTCGTCTTGTTGTGCTCGATCCACCGTTCCGCGAGCTCCTCGAACGCCATCTCTCCCGAGACAATCGCACCGCTTTCACGCTCGAACGGTATTTGGCTCTCCCGGCTTTGATAATCGAGCAGCGATCGGATACGCACGCCGCCGCCGGCGAAACTCGCAATTTTGACGACCGCCGCCTGCGATCCCGAGGCCAGGCCACGGCGGGCGTCGTCGCCAGACCGCGGCGCAGCGCCTCGCCCTGGCCGATCTGAATGAGGGGATTCCCCAGGAAACGACAGCGCGGCGGGAGCTTTTTCTCGCCGCGCCCGCACCGCCCGTTCCAAAAACGCGTCTTCATCCTTCATCCGCGCGGCAAGACGATTGGTCAGCACATGGGCTTGCCAGTCGTCAAACGATTGCGCGATGACGTTCTTCAAGACACAAGCTCGCCGCTGAGCACCGCGGAAGCGCGCTCAAAGCGCGGAGCGCACAGCGCGCGATAGACGCCGGCATGGCTTTCAAGATCGTCAATGCAGATGTTGATGATCTCTTTCAGGCGATCGATGCTCGGATTCTGTCGGCTGTGCAGCGCCTTGGTCAATTGATTCAAATTGACGCCGATCGCCCGCCATTGTTCGACCAATTGCAGGATCGCCGCGCGAGACTCACCGTCCATCGACGGCCCGAACGCCGCCGCCTCACGGACCAGCCGACGAACGCCGGCGCTCATCGTAATGCCGCGCTCGGCGCAAATCCGGCGAAAACGCTCTTGCTCCTCGGCCGTCAACCGAACCTTGACGACATGATCTCGCTTCGACCTCTCCGCCATGTCCCCCGACCACACCCAAATGAAAATTGCCACTGACGAGAGAGCCGCCCGCAGGGCACAATCAAGAATGTACCACATTCTTCCTATCCTGCCATATATCCTACCCCCATTTTTCATTTTTTTCATGGCTTTCCTCGCGCGACCGCTTTTCGTCAACTTCGGTCGGCCGCTGCGCGATACGCTGCGCTTTTTTTGTTGAATGGAATGATGTGATGCTGCATATCTCTCGGAGTTTCCATGCATATTCGGTGATGAATAATGGCGAAGAAAATTGCAGTGACGATGATTGAAGATGCGCGAAAGGCGCTCGGCGAATTAGCCAAGGCTCCAAGGGCGCCAAAGGAAGTGGGTGTCCGCGACGCAATTCGGTCGCTCGCAAAAGAAATCGGCGCACTTCAGACGAAAGGTTACGCCGTCCAGGAGATCGCCGACCATCTCGGTAAAGTCGGAATTGAAGTGAACGCCGCTTCGTTGCGCGCCTATATCAGGTCGGAAGTGAAGAATGGGAAGGCCGAGAAAAAGGAAATAGTCTCGAGAACGAGCGGGTCCGCAAAAACCTGAGACACCGAGACTGATTGGATAGGACGAGGTGAGCGTTTTCTCGTCTGGATGCGATTTGGTTGCGCGGGCGCACGAAACAATTTCGATATGCGCACGAGGGCGAGGCCAGTGGCGTAACGCTCGATGCCTCTGCGATTGGGGAGGCTGAATGCCGAAGACGTCTGACTCCCTTCGATGACGCCATGGCTGTCAATCACGTAATCGGAGCGCGGCTGAAAGAGCGAAATTGATTATAGAATTTGACGCGCCGAAGGAAATGACGGCGGCGGACGCGCGAAGGAAGCTTCGAGCAATTGGGCAAAAGAAATTTGGAGGCTCAATCATGAGACCGATCAGAATTTGGCAGGGACAGCTTACAGCTTGGAAATGGATCGCGGCGATCGTCGCTTTTGTGGTCGGATGGAAGCTTGGGCGCGTCGGGATCACGATGATCCTTTGGGCGACGATCTGGGCGGCGCCAACGCTTCTTCATTCCGCCAATCTTCTGAGCATCGCATTTTTGCGAAGGCCGTTGGTGTATCAGCATCTCATCCTCGACGCGTCCAACGATAGGGATGCGGCGCTTTGACGGTGTTCACACCGCATTGGATCATGCTCGTCAGACCGCTGCTGATCGCTTTCGGCGGCGTTGTCATGCTTCGTTTCTTGCGCGAAGGACTGCCGGAATATGGGCGGATTATCGACGATGCGTTTTTGCGCGCTGGCTTGGGCTATGAGAACATTGCGGCGGCAGCCGCGACGGTTCAATTCGCAATTGTCGCGCTGATCTTCTGGCCGCTGATTAAGGCGCTGGCTGTGCGCGCGACGTCGCGCCTGGAATTGTACGACGATCAGATCGTATGGAAGCGCGGCGTTTTCAGTCGATTCGTCGAAGAAATCGAAATTGCCGAAATCGTCGGCGTCAATTTGTTTGAATCGATCACCGGCCGCATCTTTGGATTTTCGACCGTGCTCATTGATACGCGCGGACGCGACACGCTGGTCATGCCGATGATCGGAGGAGGGCGAACATTCGCCGATCAAGCA
>JAJXZC010000231.1 GCA_021780275.1 Pseudomonadota bacterium | reverse complement strand
AGCTCGACGAAGCTTTCGAGACGGCCATTTTCGAAAAGGCGCGGGCCGAGGAAGCGAACCGGATCAAATCCGATTTCCTCGCCACGATGAGCCACGAAATCCGCACGCCCATGAATGCGATCATGGGGTTCTCCGATCTCATCACACGCATGAGCAAGGAGCCCAAGACGCGCGAATATGGGCAATATATTCACGACGCTTCGGTGGGGCTCCTCACGGTGCTCAACGATGTGCTGATGTTCTCGAAGATCGAGGCCGACAAGATCGAACTCGACGAGCGGCCGACAGAGCTTTCGGCTCTCTTCGAGTCGCTGCTCTATTGGCAGGCCATGGCCCGGGAAAAGAACATCAAGCTCAATGTCGATCACAGTGCATTGCCGCAGGAGTCAGTGCTGTGCGATGAGGGCAAGCTGCGTCAGGTGCTCACGAACCTCATCTCCAATGCGATCAAGTTCACGCCTTCGGGTGGGCAGGTCGATCTGCGCTGCATGGTACTCGCCCGACACAACGACAGCCTGCGCATTCGCTTCGAGGTGGAGGACACGGGGATCGGCTTCACCGACGAGGTGGCCGCGCGCCTCTTCAAGCCTTTCGTGCAAGCGGATGGCGACATCTCCAAGACCTATGGCGGCACGGGGTTGGGGCTTGCCATCAGCGCCAAGCTCGTCAGCCTGATGCGCGGCGATATCGGCGCGCATGCCGTGCCGGACAAGGGTGCGCGCTTCTGGTTCGAGATTCCCCTCGCCTTGACGGTGGTGCCGCTGTCGCGGAGCGCCTGAAGGCGTCAGCGATCGAGCCAGGGGCCGTCGGGAATGGCCGGAACCTCATTCCAGCGTGGCTCGGCGCCTTCTTCAGCACCTATGAAAACCGCCGTCGCGAGCGTGAAGCGGCCGGGCGCGTGTCTTCCTTCGAGAACTGGAAGAAGCGTGCGTGGCCAGATGAGGCTCGACCGGTCGGCTGGAGCGCCGATGCGGGCGCTGCGTACGGCCTTCAGATCGCGAATGCCGGATAGACCCGCGGCACTGCGCAGCAACACGCTTCCTTCACCCGCCAACGGCTCTCCTTCGGGGCCGCTGCGCTCGACTGAAAATCCGCCTTCGCGTGAGATCAGCGGTATCGGTGAGGCGATGCGGTGTATGCGAAGCAACCAGGGCAGATCGGTCGCGATGAGCCAGGTTTCGACGGTGACATCCTTCCATGGCGCCGGGCCGGCTTTTGCCCAGGGGCGCCAGACGGAGTGGATGAAGCCCGGTTCGATTGCCACAACCGTGGCGTCGCGGCGGATCGCGTATTGGTCGGGCCGATCGGCGGGGGCCAGCGCAAGCATGTTGTCCGGCATAACCTCGACGCCCTGTGAGGCGGGATAGCCGATGCTGAAGCCGAAGCGCGAGGAATAGGCGAATTTTCCGTATTTTGCGGGGCTGCCCTGGTGCGCCGGCGCGGTCTGGCCGCCGGATAGCGCGACGGTATGAGCCGCATCCTCGACAAGGATCATGGCTGGATGGCGCTGCGCCGACGCCGCGTGGAGCGACGGCGAGGCCTCGTCGGTGGCCCAGAAGGGATGCGACGCGGGCAGCGCGAGCGGGAGAAAGGCCTTCATCGCCCAATAGGGAGACTGGGGCGAATTATATTCTTCCGCCATGCGCGGGTTCTCATAGGCATAACCGATCGTGAGCGCGCCGCGCGCGTCGGCGATATCGCGACGCGCCCACCAGCGCAGATGGCGCAGATAGACGCCCTTGATCTCGCCCCATGGCAGAGCCGCGACATCGGCAAAGGCAAGCGCGCCCCAGAAGCCGGCAGGCGCGAAGCGGTAGGTCAGACTGCGGCCGAAGGGGAGCGCTGCACCGTCGGCAGCGAACCAGCGGCGATAATCCGGCGCGAAGAGACGCGCGCGCGAGCGCAAGACTTCGGCACGGTCCGCATCGCCGGAGAGCTTCGCATAGATCAGCCCATAGAAATGGAAGGCGAAGGCGATGTAGTGATCGACCTGATTTTTTGGACCGTCGCGATACCAGCCGCCATCGAGATAGAAACTGTCGATGCGGGCGAGCGCGGCATCGACGGCCTGTTGATTATGAGGCGCGTCGACGCATTTCAGGCCAAGATTCACGATGACCCGGAAGAAGAGCCAGTTGTTGTCGACGATTCCGACTTCGTTGATGCGATGGAGCCAGCGCGCGACATTGTGTTTGGCCGCATCCGGCAACGGCGCCCATATGTGTTCCGGCACAAGCGCAAGCGCAAAGCCAATAGCCGCCATTTCGACGAGGCGTTGATCGCAATCGGGGGACGGTCCCCAATACTCGCGATGGGTGGGGTCGCAACCATTGGCGAGACCTTCGCGGATCATCCCCCAATAGGGAAATTCATAGCCGCCTGCCGCCAGCGGCGCGATGCCCCAGAGGGGCCGCGCGAAGCCTTCGAGTTGAGATGCCACCTCGCCGAATACGGCATGAGACGGCGCGAGGCGGACGCGCGCGCGGCCGGGGCTATAGAAGGGCAGTAGCGGTTTGAAGAGATCGAGTGCGGCGCGCGCAACGTCGTCGCGTGTCGCCAAAGGGTTGCCGGCAAGGGGATTCGAGAATGTCGGCGTCATTTTCCGTCTAGCCAGTTGCAGAGTGTCTTTGCATCGCGCCGCAAGGCGTCGGGGTCGTCGCCCGATACAAATTCGAGCAGGGCGAAGCGGGGGCGGCCGTGCGGAGTCGGCATTGCGCTGACGCGGGTGAGCAGAGGGCGCCAGAAATCGGCGCCCTCCGCCAGAGGCTGGCGTTCGCCGGAGGCCTTCCAGTGAAAGACATGGAGATGGGAGAGGTGCGGCGCGAGGGCATCGAGTTCCGCCTCCGCCTCGTCGAGGGCGATGCCGGGTCGCGGTTGCCAATATGTGTGCAGGTTCGGATGCCGCGCGGCGGCGATAAGAGCGAGCGACGCCTCCGCACCATCGTTCAGGGTATGCGGATGAAATTCGAGGGAAAGCGAGATGCCGAGCGTTGCCGCTTTCGCGGCCATGTCATGCAGCGCGTGCGCAGCGGCGTTGCGTGTTTCGAGGCTTGCTTCGGCTGATGAGCATCCCCGCTGGCCCGCCCAGATGCGGATATTGGGAGCGCCGAGCGCCTGAGCGGCTTCGAGCACATCAGCGAAATTCTGCCCTGTGATGTGGCTGCCTGCTTCGACATAGGAGCCGTAGGAGGCGATGGCGAGGCCCGTATCGCGGCAGCGCGCGGCGACGGCGCGTGCGCCTGCGCGATCATGCGGGCGCACATGGATATCGGCGCCCCATTCGATGCCCGCCAGACCGCATTCGGCGGCAAGCGTGATCACGGCTTCCGGCGGAAGGGCGCGGAACGTGATGGAACAGAGGCCGGGCAGAAGCGTGCTCATGCCTGATGCTCCAGTTCCGCCAATGCGACGGCATGCTGCAGAGGCTCGCCGCCTACATAACGCTGAATTTCGTCGAGGATCAGCTCCGTCATGCGTTGCGTTTCGGTGCCGAGCGAGCCGGCGATATGCGGCGTAAGGAATACATTGGCGAGGTCGAACAGCGGTGAATTGGTGGGCAGCACATCGGGCTCGGTGACGTCGATGACGGCATCGATGCGGCCGCTCGATGTTTCCGCGATGAGCGCGTCCTGATCGATGAGGGCGCCCCGCGCCGTATTGATGAGCGTCGCGCCGGATTTCATGAGGGCGAGGCGGCGGCTGTCGATCATGCCCGCGGTTTCCGGCAGAAGCGGCGCGTGGAGGCTTACCACGTCGGCACTCGCCATCAGTGCGTCGAGGTCGACGAGCCTTGCGCCGAGCCGCGAGGCTTCCGCGCTTCCGATGAAGGGATCGGCCAGAAGGATCTCGAAGTCGAAGGGCTTCAGGAGCGAGATGACGCGCCGCCCGATGCGCGAAGCGCCGACGATGCCGATGGCCTTGCGATAATTGCCGAGGTCGGGCGCGACCTTGGCCCATGCCGGGGCGTGTCGCGCTTCATGATATGCCGTCCGCAGACGGAATAGTCGCTTGTTGGAGAAAAGGATGGCGGCAAGCGTGTATTCGGCAACGGGTACTGCGTTCGCATCCGCCGCGGAGGTGACGGCAACACCGCGACTCTGGATCGATGGATCAAGAAAGGGCTTCACGGAGCCGGCGAGATGGGCGACGAGGCGGAGATGCGGTGCGGTTGCAAGTTCCTCCGGGCCGAGATGCGGTGCACCCCATCCGGTGACGAGGATTTCTGCCTGGCCGAGCAGGGTGCGGGCCTCAGGCGTGTCGAAAGAGGTCAAAGGGGCGGGGGCGAGCAGGGCAACGAGATCGTCCAGCCGCGCGGATTGCGCATCCGAGAAAGAGTCGGCATGGGCCTTGGGGTCGAAAGCCAGCAATGTCTTAGGCTTGTGAGGCATCACGGGCTCCGGCTGCGGCGCTCAAGACGACGGCCTTTCATTATGCATCGGAAAGCAGGCGGCCTAACTATCTGAATTGTTTAACGATGCCCGATCTTCATGCGGATGAATGCGGCAGGCCGCGACTGAAGATCTCGGATAATTACAATTTGGAAAGTATTGCCCGCTGGCTGCGATTTCGAGACGCGGGCGCACTCATTTACTGCGCCATTATGGACACGGTGCCGGCCATAATGACTGCGCGGCAGGGGCTTTTGGCACAAAGAGCCTTGACTGATTAAGTGATTTAGGTGGAATGAACCTAATGCTAGCTCACATATGAGAATCAAGAATATCGACATGTGATCTAGCTGGTGCGGACAAAGCTCTGCACTGCGGAGGAGACGCAAAATCACATACGCCATCCTTGCCGCGCCGACCAGGCGCGAAGGCAAAGGTGCGCCTCGAGATATGAGCCATTGCAATGCGATGGCCTGTAAGGGGACGTGCGCGTGATGAGGCCGACCTCCCGGAGTAAAGAATTTCAAATCGCCTCTCGTGTGAGGCGGTCAACTGGGGAGAGGTGTAATGAGTAAGATAAAGCGCTTACCGCTTCTGGTCATGGCGGGAGCCATCGGCTGGGCAGGCGCCAGTGCGCCGGCATTTGCCGAGAGCTTCAAGTTCGGCGAGATGGAAATCTCCGTCGACAACACGGTTTCGCTGGGTGTCGGCGTCCGCACGAGCAAGCAGAGCTGCACGAAGATCAGCGCTGAAAACGGTGGTTGCCCGCTCAACCCGAGCGCTCCGGCACCTGCTCACGTTTACAACGACGTCAACCTAGACGACGGCAATGTCAACTTCGGCCAGTGGGACGCCTATTCGGAGCGCGTCAAGTTCGTCAGCGAGGCGCAGGCCAAGTGGCAGAACTACGGCGCCTTTGTTCGCGTAAAGGGCTTCTACGACTATATCGGCGATCAGGTCGCCGGCCAGAGCAGCACCGATTACGGCAAGCGCCCGCTGTCGGACGCCA
The DNA here is from genome assembly GCA_021780275.1 of Pseudomonadota bacterium. Next base: position 1,740 of record JAJXZC010000231.1, on the reverse strand, counting down.
TTCGCGGCAACGACGCGCATAATGCGGCGGCGTGGGATTTCAGCGTTCTCGATGCTTTCGTCTACGGCAATTTCAATGTCGGCAACGATCTTCCGCTCAATCTCCGTCTCGGCAAGCAGGTCGTGAACTGGGGTGAAAGCCTCTTCATTCCCGGCGGCATCAACCAGTTCATGTCGGTTGACCTCGGCGCGCTGCGTACGCCCGGCGCGGAAATCAAGGAAGCGCTGCTTCCGCAGGAAATGCTCTATGGCTCGCTCGGCCTGCCGAACGACATGAGCATCGAGGCATGGGCCGGTTTCCGCTGGCGCCAGACGCAGCTCGATCCCGTCGGTACCTATTTTGGCAACGACATCTTCGGAGCGGGCGGCACCTATCTGAACATCGTCACGGATGGACCTGCACCCGCCTGGGCCCAGCTGCGAGTCAATGAATCGAAGAAGCCCGGCGACTTTGGTCAGTTCGGTCTGAAGTTCGGCTACAATGCCGACTGGCTGAATGACGGAACAGAGCTCGGCCTCTACTACGTCAATTACGATTCTAATCTGCCCTTCCTGGAATATTCGAACGCCATCCCCGGTGCGCTCGTCGCCAGTGTGCCAGCGTATGCGAATGTTTATCAGTATATGGAGCAGAATTACCGCGCGCATTACGCCGAGAACATTCAGGTCTTCGGCGCGAGCTTCTCGACGGTGCTGGCCGACTTCCTCTATGGCACGGCCTTCTCGGGCGAACTGGTCTATCAGCCGAATCTGCCTTTCCAGCTCTCGTCCGGCGAAATGCTGCTCGGCCATTGGGGCACGAACACCGGTGGTGCGATCCCCTATGAATCGACACTGCCTTATGACACGACTCCGGGAGCTTTCCCCGATGGCTTCATCCGCACGGACTCGGTCACCGGCCAGATCGGCACGATCTCGACCTTGCCGACGTCGGATTGGGTGACGAGCCATCTCGACGCGGATCTCGTTATCCTGGTCGCGAACTGGGGCTTCCAGTGGATGCCGGGCATTTCGGACGTCAAGCTCAATGCGCTCGCCGCATCGATGTCTGAATTCGTGACGCCGGCGCTCGCCACGCGGAATCCGTACTTCCAGCTCTATCACCCGGATCGCTTCTCGCATGGCTACAGGCTGAGCGCGAGCGTCCAGTACAACAACGCCTTCGGCACGGCTTTCACGCTGACGCCGAATATCCAGTTCGCGCAGGACTTCGGCACCTCTGCCGGCCCGATCGGACCGGGCTTCCTCGACAACAAGAAGGCGCTGTCGCTTGGTGTGCGTGGAACCTATCAGAGCGCCTGGAGTGCCGGCGTCCAGTGGACGGCGACGCGCGGCAACGCGGTGCAGAATGCGTTCGAAGATCGCGACTTCATGACCTTCGACGTGAGCTACGCGTTCTGAGCGAAAGCTGAGAGAGAGTTCTCCCGCGACACCCTCATCCGCTAACTCGTCGCGGTAGAAAAAGAAGACCCCGGAAAGAAATTTCCGGGGTCGTTTTTTGCGGAGGGCCGGTGGCGGGGTCGCGAAGCGGCGAGGCCCTGAAGCCGCACCCTGAAAATGGTCTGTCACAGGCCGTCGATGGGAACGCTTCAATGGCGGGTAAATGCCTTGTCTGGCGACGCATGGGCACAAACCGCTGGCCTGTGTGTCTCTGCCTGACCCTCAGTGAGGGGACGATTGAGCGGGAGGGCAAATCGTTGACTGATATCAACGATAGTTCGAAGGTTGTCTCTATGACTGA
>JAJXZC010000794.1 GCA_021780275.1 Pseudomonadota bacterium | reverse complement strand
GGGATGGACTACGAAGAACCCCATCATGCCCATCGCCATCTGCGTCATCTCGTCGGCGTGCGGGTGATACATGAAGGTGCCGGAGCGCGGTAGGACGAACTCGTAGACCATCGTCTTGCCGGGTTCGATGCCGGGTTGCGTGAGCCCGACGACGCCGTCCATCCCGTTTGGAATGTGCATGCCGTGCCAGTGAACCGTCGTGTGCTCGGGAAGATGGTTCGTAACAAAGATGCGGACTTTGTCGCCCTCGACGGCCTCGATGGTTGGGCCAGGGCTTTGCCCATTGTAGCCCCAGAGATGCGCCGTCATCCCGGGCGCCATCTCGCGAACGACTGGTTCGGCGAGAAGGTGGAATTCCTTCCAGCCGCCGTTCATTCGAAACGGCAACGTCCAGCCGTTGAGCGTCGCTACGGGATTGTAGTCGGGGCCGGCGCTCGGATGCAGCGGCGGCTGCATCGTCGCATCTTTCATGATGGGCGCCTCAGGGATCGCCGCCGCGGCGGCGCGACCGCTCAGGAGCACGCAGGACACGAGAGCTACCCCGCTTCGGGTGAGGAGGCTACGGCGCGAGGGATGGGGAATATCGATCATGTCGCCCTCGTTTACTTAGTGCTGACTACTGAGGTGTCGCCGCTTACCACATCCGGCCCAGCACCCATCAAGGTGGCATTCAGGTCGACGGCGGCGATGAAGAAATCGCGGCGCGCTGTAATAGCGTTGGCGTTCGCAGCAATGCGCGTGCGAGCGTCCAAGAGAAGCTGCGTAACGTCCGAGAGCATTCCGTTCGTCTGTAGCGAAGACTGCTCGAGAATAGTGCTTTGGAGAGGCAGGACGCGGCCCTGGTAGTACTTCGCGAGGTCGTACTTGCCGCGATAACGTGTATAGGCCTCACGGGCCTGCGAGCGGGTTTCGATCGCCTTTTGAGCGAGGCGACTGGCAGCGGCGAGGTAAGCCTCTCGGGCGCCGGTCACCCGGCTCTGACCAAAGTCATAAATAGGAATCGCGAAATTGAGCACGGCGCCGTTGCGCACGAGATTCGTTCCCGGCGACGAAGGGCTGGCGCGCTCCGTGTCATTCTGGACGGCGAGGCTGATGTCGCTAACATAGCGCGTGGCGACGGTCAGACCGAGCTGACCCGCAAGGGCATCGAGCTCGTGGCGCGTGACCTTGAGATCAAGGCGATCCCGCAAGGCGGTTGCCTCTATATCTTGCTCCGTCCCGATGCGCTTCGGCAGGGGTGGCAAGGCTCTCGGCAGCTTGAACGAAATGTCAGGGCCGAAGAGCCCGAGCAGCCGAGTTAAGCGCTCGCGCTCGGCCTGTGCTTGCAGGCGTCCATCCGCCAATTGTGCGGCGACTTCGGTATAGAACGAGTCCTCTCGAGCCTGATCGAGCTTATTGAGGTTGCCGGCTTCGCCAAGCTGCTTGGCGAACTCAGCCGAAGCCTTCGCCGTTGAAAGGGTCGCCTCCAGGAAGGAGACCTGCTCAATCGCTGCGACGGCAGTGTAGAACTGTCGGCTAACAGCAGCGGCCAGCGCCATGATTGCGGAAGCCGCTCTCCACTGAGCGGCCTTGAATTGCTCGGCAGCAATGGCTTGGCGCTGGGGCAAAGTGGCGAGGGCCAGAAGGTCGCCAGCAACTTGAGAGACAATCTCCACATCCTCTTGTCCAGCCACTCCGTTGATGGAGACTTGCGGCTCCGGTGGCAAGCTTGCACGAACGTACTCAGCCTCGGAGACGCCGAGGTCGTGGAACGAAGCCTGCAAGCCGCGATTACGTAGGAACGCGATCTGGACGGCCCGATTAACAGTCAGCGGTTTCGTCAGCAGCGCGGCCGCGCGGCCAAAGGCATCCGCCGCCTCGCCGTCGTCGCCAATCTTCACGATGTCCTTTCCAAGCCGCTCGGAAGTGACTGCAACCACGGGCGTCATTCCACCGTCCGGTGAAAACCCCACGCATCCCGCAAGGGGAAGCAGGGCAATCGCCGCCGCCCCCCGGAGCCAGGTCGAGAAAGTGGCTTGGAAGGTGCTCACTTTACGCCCTCCCCCATGCCCTTCATTCCGGACATCCCGTCGGGTCCGCTTTTCGGCGAGACATCCTTGTTGAGTTGGATCCAGTCTTTGGGTTCGACGGGCGTGAACGTCTCAATCCCGTGGACAGCCGATCTCGGTGGCCGCCAGCCGCTGGCGATCTGAGGATTGTCGGGCGCGAGGAGGCCCGATGGATCCGCGAGCCCGGCCGATGTACCAAGCGCGCTGACCAAGACGAAAATGAAGAATCGCATGAATGACCACGCTGCGCGCCTCAGTCCGCGCGCAAAAGCAGGCAGGCACGAACGGCAAGAATCCATTCGGGCTGGCTAAACGGACACTAACTTCGGAAGGGCCGAAGGCGAATCTACTCAGACGGAGTCCGTCTGTAGCTAGACGAGCTTGGGTGGAGGCGCGGACGGCCTGGCTGTCGCACTGGCCAAAACAGGCGCCTCAGACGGGCGCAAATTGTGACCCTTGACACCGGGCGGCGGCAAGAGGCGCGCGGTGGCCGGCACGGTGAGCCAAACCGGACCGCAGCAGCCGAGCAAGCAAGCCGGGTCTATGTGACCGGCTGATGGGCTATCGATGGCACGATGATGATCGAAATTAGCATCGGAGGCGACTGCGTCACCCGTCATCCCATGCACAACTTCAAGGGCCAGGTGATCTGCATCCTCATGTGTCGCCGTCCGGAACGGCGACGCCGCCAGACAGATCGTCAAGACCACGACAAAAAAGTTGCGCAGAAACCGCATGGTGATCAGGGAACCCCTTGTGCGCCTTTCCTGCCACAAACTATGCCCCGGCGCAACCTTGAGCCTGGGAGAGCGGCTTTCTGTAGTTACGTCGCAGGGCAAGACTTATAAAGCGGTCGGGCCACTGGCAATGACAAGCTCGCTCCTCTCAAGGCCCATTTGCAGGCGTTGGATAAGCTGCCACCTCTGGCGGCGACTGGGAAAACATCGGTACCCGGTCTTGGTACATGTGGTCCCCAAACTGCTCGAGCATGTCGCTCCTCCCCATAATGCCAATAACTGCGCGAAGCGACATGCGTCGACCAATCTCTCATAATCGAAATCAAAGAGTGACGGCTTGTCGGTGCGGTCATGTTATCCACACGCTAACGAAGCCCATCCCGGAAGAGAATATCTCGCTCGAAGACCGCACTTGCATCCATTGCCTTCGCCGGAGGGGCGGCGAATGGAAATGGGCCGTTCCGCCCGTGAAAATGGCCAGTGGCTTCAATAACCATGATCCCATCGGGCTGATTGCCGGCCAACTAATTTCCGGCGAACTGCTCGCTGAATTGGACTCATCCGGACACTCGCAAACTGTATTGCTTTACCTCGGCAACCTCTTTGGTCTACTTCATGAACTCGCCACACAGAATATCTCGCGGAAGCCGAGAAGAAGTATCGGGCGCTAACTGGCAAGCCGGTAACTTATCACATATGCGTGAGAAGGCGTTTTGCCACAACAGTTCCAACTCTGCGACCCGGCTGGTGTACGAAGCAGCTCCCAACCCGGCATCGCGAAAGCGTACCCGGACAAAAGCGGGCGCATTCCGTCAGCGGTGACCTTCTGGCTTATCTTCGGATACCCGAGATAGCCATTCCAATCGCAGGTACGGCACCCTTAGTAGTAAACGCCGCAGGTTTTGTCTCGGGATGAAGATCAACCCGGATCGGATTAGCAACTGGATAAAGCGCCCGATCTGAAGCCTGCCGCTCCGTGTCCGATAATTCCCTCCCCTCCTTTGGCGTCGCGGTCATACGTCAATCAGCGGAGCGGCCGAAACGCGCGATACTGGCGCAACATTTTTTTCCAGGCTCGCCAGGCAGAAATAATTGATCAGACCTTCGTTCCAAGCCGATACGCCGCGTCCCTCTCTGGCAGATAGTTTGACTCGACGCCGCGATGCCACCGCGCCCAAGCCCGCTGCAACTACCTCCCATTTCCGCTGAATCGCTTACATTTTGGCGAAAGCGTCCGATGTGAGCGGAAAGGCGGTCTGGCCGACCGCCTTAACCAAATAATCTCATGAGAAATTTGGAGCGGGCGAAGGGATTCGAACCCTCGCCCCTAACCTTGGCAAGGTTGAGAGCGCCGTGCATGTACCGGTCCAGAAGACCCTGGCTTCGTCACGATCAAAACAGGCGATAGACTAACCCGACATTTACGCTTGATGCACCTTTCAAACTGGTTGCAATATGGTTGCAACGTTTCATGCCGTCAGCAACATCGACAGATCCGAAATTATAAATATATGATATACTTGGATAAATTGGCGCACCCGACAAGATTCGAACTTGTGGCCTCTGCCTTCGGAGGGCAGCGCTCTATCCAGCTGAGCTACGGGTGCAAATTGGGCCGCCGGCCGGGCATCAGCTCGACCGCGGCGAACTTCTAGCTGATCCGGGGCGCCGCCACAATGCGGTGCGCTGTTTTCCAGCGCCTTTCAGACCCACGACGCGGCGCGAGCCGGGCGCGCGGCGCGCCCGGCTCCTGCCCGAACACCAGTTTTTTGATTAAACCGGGCTCTAATGCAAAGTCTCGGTTCTCTCGATGCCCTTCAACTTGGTAATTTCGTCCTTGAGCTGCAGCTTACGCCGCTTCAACTCGGCCAGTTTGACTTCGTCGACGGAGGGATAGCCCCATTCGCGCGCGATATCGCGGTCGAGGGCTTCGTGACGGCGTTCAAGCTCAGCGAGATGGCTTTCCAAAGACATGCCTTGCTCCTTCTGGAGACGCATCCACGAAGGTAGTGTGACACAGGATTGGCCGGCGGCAAGAGCCTTGCCAAGCGAAACGGCATAAAAACCTGCTCTCGCGCGCCCGTGCCAGCGCCGCTAAAGCTTTGTTAACGCTCGCGCGGTCAGCTTGACCCGGGCTGCCTTCAAAGTCCGGTGAGGCGATGGCGTAAGCCACGCGCAAGCGTTATTTCGTTGGAAAATAGCGTTGTTGGAAGTGTCGTGTGTGGTCCGGCACATTCGGTATTTTGCCGCTTTTTTAGGTATCATTCAGCTTGAAGGGGGCCGTGGGGTCGATCCATGAATTTCACGATGATGAAATCAAGCGTTGTGGCGCTTTTCTCACTCGCCGCCGTTGTCGCCTTTTGCGCGCCGGCTTCTGCGCAATGGCGCAATTACAATGGCTATCAGGCCAATCCGCCGAATTATACCTACCCGCCCTATCCGGGCGGCGGCCAACCGCAGAATTACGGCGAGCCGCAAGCCGAGCCGCCGGATTCTTATGTGCCTCCGGATCAGCGCGCCTATGCCAGTCCGACGCCGCATGTCTCGCCGGATACTGCGCCTTATAATCCGCCGCCTGACGACGATGCCGCCGCGGTCGGCAAACATACGCGCCAGGAAGTCGATTATCCGAGCTCGGAAAAACCCGGCACGATCATCGTCGATACCGCGTCGAAGCACCTCTATCTGATCGAGGGCAACGGAAGAGCGCTGCAATATGGGATCGGCGTCGGCCGCGAGGGCTTCGCCTGGAAGGGCGTCGCCGAAGTCCATAGCAAGCAGGAATGGCCGAAGTGGTTCCCGCCATCGGACATGCTGCAGCGGCGGCCGGATCTGCCGGAGGAGATGGACGGTGGCCTCGGCAACCCGCTCGGCGCCCGCGCGCTCTATCTCTGGGAGAACGGCAAGGACACGCTTTACCGGATTCACGGGACCAACGAGCCTGATTCGATCGGGCAGGCGGTCTCCTCGGGCTGCATTCGGATGATGAACGGCGACGTGATGGATCTCTACCAGCGCGTTGCGATCGGCACTAAGGTCATCGTCCTGTAACGCGTCGTCGAATCTGAAAAGAAAAGGCCTTTCGCCGCGCCCGGTGGAAGGCCTTTTTCTTGCGCGCCGGCGCCGCATGTTCTTGACCTTCGCGGCCATCTCGCATTTAAGGCGCGCGACCCTTGCGCTGCGCCCCTCATCCTGGAGACTGACGATGCAGAATTGGCCGATCCACGGCACGATTACCGGCCCCATTGTCATGATCGGCTTCGGCTCGATCGGGCGCGGCACCCTGCCCTTGATCGAGCGGCATTTTCAGTTCGACAAGACGCGCTTCACCGTCATCGATCCGGTCGGCAAGGACCGGCATCTTCTCGACGAGCGCGGCATCGCTTTCGTCCAGAAGGCCGTGACGCGAGACAATTTCGTCGATCTCTTGAAGCCGCTGCTGACCAACGGTCCCGGCCAGCCCTTCATCGTCAATCTCTCTGTCGAGGTATCCTCCGCCGCGATCATGCGGCTCGCGCATGAGGTCGGCGCGCTCTATATCGACACGGTCTGCGAGCCGTGGCCGGGCTTCTATGACGACCCGCGACTGACGCAATCGCAGCGCTCGAATTATGCCTTACGCCAGGAAGTGCTCGACCAGCGCGACGCGCTCGGCTCAGGCCCGACGGCCGTCTCTTGCTGCGGCGCCAATCCCGGCATGGTTTCGTGGTTCGTCAAACAGGCCATGCTCAACGTCGCCGCGGATATCGGCCTCAAAGTTGCCGCGCCGAAGACGCGCGAGGATTGGGCGCGGCTGGCGCGGGGCCTCGGCATCAAAGGCATTCATATCGCCGAGCGCGATACGCAGCGCGCCAAGACGCCGAAGCCGATGAATGTCTTCGTCAACACCTGGTCGGTCGAAGGCTTCGTCTCTGAAGGCTTGCAGCCGGCCGAGCTTGGCTGGGGCACGCACGAGAAGCAGCTTCCGCCGGAAGGCCGCCGCCATGATTATGGCCCTGATTGCGCGATCTATCTGCTTCGGCCGGGCGCCGGCACCCGCGTACGGTCCTGGACGCCGACGCCGGGGCCGCAGCACGGCTTTCTCGTCACCCATAACGAATCGATCTCGATCGCCGATTATCTGACCCTGCGCGAAGAAGGCGAGGTGGTCTATCGCCCGACCGTTCATTACGCTTATCGGCCGGCCGACGACGCCGTGCTGTCGCTCGACGAAATGGCCGGCGCGCAATGGCGCCAGCAGCCCGACTGGCACATTCTTGACGAGAACGAGATCGTCGACGGCATCGACGAGCTTGGCGTGCTGCTCTACGGCCACGGCAAGAACGCCTACTGGTTCGGCTCGCAACTCTCGATCGAGGAGACACGCGAACTGGCGCCTTACCAGAACGCGAC